>JAZFRU010000196.1:0-15916 GCA_036445815.1 Acidobacteriota bacterium
CCCTGATGTGACTTGACTCCATGCGAAATCTCCTTATACTACCTAAGTTTGGCAAGCAGGAGGGCATCATGCCGACAAAGAAGAAATCAATGACTAAGGTAAAATCGGTCAAGAAATCGGTCAAGAAATCGGTCAAGAAATCGGTCAAGAAATCGGTCAAGAAGTCGGTGAAAAAGAAGGCCGCCAAGAAAGCCGCCAAAACAAAACGCGCACAGCAACCCACGATCACGTCGTTATCCATCGACACGCCGAAACGAGAAGTCTTACCGGTTCACAAGGCTTATGAAATAGCGCTGAAGCTTTTAAATAAGAAAGCCTATGCCAAGGCCAACGATCGGCTGGCCAAGATCGTCACCACCTTCCCTGAAGAGACGGAAGTGCTGGCGCGTGTTCATACCTTCTTGAAGGTCTGCGAGAAACAACTCGAGAGTCGCGACGAAAAGATGAGTTCACCCGAGGACGTCTTCAATCAGGGCGTCTTTTTTCATAACTCGGGCCAATACGAACGAGCCTTGGAAAACTATGAGCGAGCCCTGAAATTGTCCAAGGATACCCAGGACCATATCTACTACGCCATGGCTGCCACTGAACTCTCCATGGGTGATGCGAATACAGCCCTGACGCATCTTGAACAGGCCATCCAGATGAATCACGAGAATCGATACTTCGCTCAGAATGATCCCGATTTTCAACTTCTGGCCAGCGACTCCAAGTTGCAGGAACTGATACAGCCTGAGTAAGTGCTGCTCGCATGTCTGCCGCGAAGATAGATGACAAGAGGCACGCTCTTGTTCTGGCGGCGGGAAAAAGCACGCGATTCAAATCCTCTCTTCCTAAAGTGGTCCATCCCCTGTACGGAAGACCGCTGCTCGCCCACATCCTCGACAAACTCCTCATTTTGGATCTCGCCAACACCTTCGTGGTGGTCAGTCGGGACGAGAACAGGGTCAAAGCGGCCGTGGCAAACTACGATGTCGAACTGGTGGTTCAGGAGGAACCTCTGGGGACCGGACACGCCGTGATGTCCGCTATTCCTCTGCTGAGCTCCCTTTCGGGAAGCCTTCTGGTCGTCACCGGAGACACTCCAATGATTGGCCTTGAAACTCTCCGGCAGCTCTTTGAGACCCGCGAAGAGCACGATGCCGCTGAGGTTGTTTTAACCGCGATCCACGAAAACCCAAAGGGATACGGAAGGATTATTCGTGACCCCAAGGGGGAAGCTCTGGATATTATCGAGGAACAGGACGCCACCGCCGATCAGAAGGAGACCTGTGAGGTTAACACCGGAATCGCTTGTTTCAAGATCGAAAGCCTCTTGAAAGGGTTGTCGCACTTATCAAAGAAAAATGCCGCAGGAGAGTATTACCTGACAGATCTGGTTCGCATTTTCCGCAGCCTGGGAGACACCGTTGCCACGGTCGAGAGTGAGCACCCGGACGAAACCCTTGGGATCAACAGTCTTGAAGAACTTTATCTGGTTGAGGAGAAGATGAAAAAAGAGGAAGAAGGGAGATAGGCGTCAGGAGTTGGAAGGGCCGAGAGAAGAAAAAGGACAGAATTATCTTCTCCGTGTCTCTGTGGTGAGATTCAGGGCCGGTCAGGAATCCGCCCCTGTCAGCTCTTCACTGGAATGATATTCCTGGAGGCTCTTGACCTTGATATCTTCCCGCTGCAGGGCCCGGATCGCGCTGACAGCGGCTGCCGCTGCTGAAAGGGTGGTGATACAGGGGGTCCTGTATTGGGTGCAGGCCCGGCGAATTGCTTTCTCATCAAAAAACGATTCGCGCCCCAAAGGACTGTTAACGACAAGGTTGACCTTTTGACTCTTCACCAGATCTACCACATTGGGCCGGCCTTCATTAACCTTGTACACCATTTCAGCCTCGAGATCTGACTCCTTCAAAACCTTTGCGGTTCCCCGGGTTGCAACGATGTGAAAGCCCAGTTCTTGAAAATCTCGGGCGATGTTGGCAATGAAGCGCTTGTCTTTGTCGTTGACACTGATAAACACCACTCCCCCCTTGGGCAGGTGCACACCCGCGCTGATCTGAGCCTTGGCATAGGCATAGCCAAAGTTGTCCGCAACCCCCATAACCTCTCCCGTCGACTTCATTTCCGGACCCAGAATCGTGTCCACTCCAGGAAATTTATCAAACGGGAAAACGGGGGTCTTGATGAAACAGTGCCGCACTTTCAAGTCATCGGTAAGACCGATTTCTTCCAATGTCTTGCCAATCATCAACTGGGCAGCCACCTTGGCCAGAGGCACTCCGGTGGCTTTGCTCACAAAGGGTACGGTACGACTGGCTCGAGGATTGACCTCTAAAACGTAAACCTCATCATCCACGATCGCGAATTGAATGTTCATGAGACCCACCACCCCAAGAGCCGCCCCCAACGTTCGAGTGTGTCTTCGCATGATCTCCAGGTGTTCTTCCTCGATCACGATGGGAGGAAGCACCGAGGTACTGTCGCCCGAATGGATTCCAGCCTCTTCAATGTGCTCCATGATGCCCCCAATGACTACCCGTTTGCCATCAGCCAGGGCATCGACATCATACTCGCGCGCATCTTCGAGGAACTTGTCGATAAGGACCGGGTGCTCTGGAGAGACATCCACAGCCGAAGTTACGTATTTATCCAGAGACGTTTCGTCAAAAATGATGGCCATCGACCGGCCGCCCAAAACATAGGAGGGTCTGACCAGAATCGGATAACCGATATCCTGGGCGACGCCCCTCGCCTCTTCCACCGACATGGCATTCCCATTATCAGGCTGGCGAATGCCCAGTTCTCGAAGCAAACCACCAAACCTCTTGCGATCCTCTGCCAGATCAATGGATTCAGGAGATGTCCCGATGATTGGCACGCCTGAATCAAAGAGCTTCAAGGCCAATTTCAACGGCGTCTGTCCACCGAATTGAACGATCACACCCTTGGGTTTTTCATTCTCCACAATGGCCATCACATCCTCGAAGGTCAATGGCTCAAAGTAGAGTCGATTCGACGTGTCATAGTCGGTGGAAACCGTTTCCGGATTGCAGTTGACCATGATCGTTTCATAGCCTGCTTCTTTGAGTGCAAAAGCAGCGTGGCAGCAGCAGTAGTCGAATTCGATTCCCTGTCCGATCCGATTGGGTCCGCTGCCCAAGATAATGATCTTGTCGGAATCGGAGGGATCGGACTCATCTTCACTGTCATAGGTGGAGTACAGATAGGGGGTAAAAGATTCAAATTCAGCTCCGCACGTATCCACCCGTTTGAACACCGGCAAAATGCCGTGCTTCTTCCTAAAGTTCCACAAATCAGTTTCCGTCATGGAAGGATCCAGAACCTGTGCCAGTCGAAGATCGGAAAGTCCCGCCCGCTTGGCCTGCCGAACCAGGTCCGGATCGAGGTTGTCAATGCTGGCTGGCGGGATCGCCTTGCTGAAATCAACGATCTGGAGAACCTGGTGAAGGAACCAGCGATCAATTCGGGTTAACTCATGGACCTGATCAACCGTGTATCCCTCCACAAAGGCCAGTCGAATGTATGCCAGTCGCTCGGGGGTAGGCTGAATCAATTTTTCCCGAATTCGCTCCAGGTCGACCTTCTCACTGGCAAGAGTCTTCCCCGTTTCCTGAGACCGCAGACTTTTGAGCAAGGCTTCGCGAAAGGTGCGGCCAATCGCCATGACCTCTCCCACCGACTTCATCTGAGTCCCCAGAACAGAACTGGCTCCAGGAAATTTCTCGAAGTTCCATTTCGGCACCTTCACCACCACGTAATCCAGGGTCGGCTCGAAGCAGGCAGGTGTCTTCAAGGTGATGTCATTGGGTATTTCATCCAGGTTATAGCCCAGTGCAAGCTTGGCGGCAATCTTGGCAATCGGGAAACCGGTGGCCTTGGACGCCAGGGCCGAACTCCGACTGACGCGAGGATTCATCTCAATGACAACCATCCGCCCCGTATGAGGTTCGACCGCAAACTGAATATTGGATCCGCCCGTTTCCACCCCTACCCTGCGAATGATGGCAAGAGCGGCGTCGCGCATGACCTGGTATTCCCTGTCGGACAGGGTCTGGGCTGGGGCCACGGTGATGGAGTCACCCGTGTGAACTCCCATGGGGTCGAAATTTTCAATGGAACAGATTACGACCACGTTGTCACTCAGGTCACGCATGACCTCCAGTTCGAATTCCTTCCAACCCATGATGGATTCCTCCACCATGATTTCGTGGATGGGGGAGAGTTGCAGGCCTCGGCTGGCAATCTCCTCGAATTCCTCACTGTTGAAGGTTATGCCTCCTCCTGCTCCACCCAGGGTGTACGAGGGACGAATGACTGCAGGAAGCCCGATCTTGTCGATGATCGCTTCTGCCTCGTTCAAACTGTTGGCAAATCCAGAGCGCGGCACCTCCAGCCCTATCTCTTCCATGGCAGCCCTGAAAAGACGGCGGTCCTCGGCGATGCGAATGGCATTGAGTTTGGCCCCGATCATCTCGACACCATACTTGTCCAGCACACCACTTTCACAAAGGGCCACTGAAACATTGAGCCCCGTTTGCCCCCCTACCGTGGGAAGCAGGGCATCCGGACGCTCGCATTTGATGATCTCCGCCACGTACTCCGGAGTCAGGGGTTCAACATAGGTCCGGGTGGCAAGTTCCGGATCAGTCATGATGGTGGCTGGATTGGAGTTCACCAGAACCACTTGAATTCCTTCACTGAGGATCGCCTTACAGGCCTGAGTTCCGGAGTAATCGAACTCACAGGCCTGACCGATCACAATAGGTCCTGACCCGACGATGAGGATTTTCTTGATGTCTGTTCTCTTAGGCACGATTATTTAGATCCCACGTTTCGTTAATGTTCTCGACTTTCTCTCGTTTCATTTTTACTGTCTTTCCACTCCCGAATTCTGGGTCAAGGGTTGGAGGGGGGGAAGGATTTATTATCAACCCTTTTTTTCCTCTTTCATCGTGCGGATGAAGTCATCAAACAGATAGAGAGAATCGTGAGGCCCTGGCGCGGCTTCAGGATGATACTGAACCGAAAACACGGGCAAGGTACGGTGACGGAACCCTTCAAGAGTCTGGTCGTTGAGATTCAGGTGAGTGAGCTGAATTTCGCTGTCCTTGAGCGAGTCAGGATCCACGGTAAAACCGTGATTGTGACTGGTAATCTCCACCCTATTTGTCACCAGATTCTTCACAGGCTGGTTTCCTCCCCGATGGCCGAACTTGAGCTTGTAGGTCTTTCCTTCAAAGGCCAGAGCCAGGAGCTGGTGGCCCAGACAAATTCCGAAAACCGGCTTTTTTTGGATCAGCTTTTTGACATTGGCCACGATGTACTGAAGAGGTTCAGGATCACCCGGTCCGTTGGAAAGGAAGATTCCATCCGGATTCAAAGCCAGGACATCCTCCGCGCTGGTGGTAGCCGGCACCACCGTGAGCTTGCATCCCCGGTCTCCCAGACAGCGCAAAATGTTCTTTTTGATCCCAAAGTCATAGGCCACTACGTGAAAGAGTGGATCTGAAGCAGGCCAGGAATAAGTCTCCTCCGCCGTAACGGCGCGGACGTAGTCACTCCCTTCCATCGTGGGGTGCTTCATTACCTTTCGACTCAAGGACTCGGGATCAAAATCGATGGTGGAAATGATTCCTCGCATGGCACCCAACCCACGGATGTGCCGAACCAGTGCACGGGTGTCGATCCCCTCTATGCCCACAATGTCATGGTTTTTCAAATAGGCATCCAGGGTCTGTTCGCCTCTCCAATTACTGAACATGGGACTGCATTCACGAACGACAAACCCTTCGACAAAAGGCCGATGAGACTCCTTGTCCTCATCATTGACACCATAGTTCCCGATCTCGGGCTGGGTCATGACCACAATCTGGCCGGAATAGGAAGGATCGGTCAACACCTCCTGGTAACCGGTCATCGACGTATTGAAGACCACTTCTCCCAATGTCTCCTCACCACCTCCGAAGCCGAGGCCTTCGAACAACCTCCCATCTTCCAAGTACAGTACCGCTTTCCGCTCTTCCATAATGGATAAGACTCCGGAATTCAGGATCTGGAATCCAGAACCAACACTGGCTGGAACAGAGTTCTGAAATCACACATTGAGAACCTCGAATCTTCCGCTCTCACTTGCCTCCCCCTCCCCGGGGACTGACGGCCCCAATCCGCACGATGGGACAAGGCTCGGTTATTCTAACCAATTTTTGGATTTTGGATTCTATTTCACTCGACCAGCCCGATACTGCCTAACGGCCAGTAGCGGAACACCGCTTCGCCGAAGATGTTCTGGCGCGGAACGGTTCCCCATTCTCGGCTGTCGCTACTGGAGTTTCGGTGATCTCCCATCACAAAATAATGTCGTGGAGGTATCACCTCCAGAGGATGAGATCCGAGGTCACTCCACTCCGGAAGATACGGCTCCAGCAATCTCTGTCCGTTAACCAGAACCATCCCTGATCGAATTTCCACTTTGTCCCCCGGAAGCCCGACAACCCTCTTGATGAATGACTTGGAACGATCCCTGGGATACCAGAAAACCACAATATCTCCCCGCCGGACATCAGAGAGATAATACACGAATTTGTTCACAAAAAGTCGATCCTGAGGCTGGAGCCTCGGTTCCATACTGGTGCCCTCGACTTTCACGGGCTGGATAACAAAGATCACAATCAGAATCGCACCCAATGCCGCCACCACAATGTCCTTGCCCAATCCCAGGAACTCCCCAACCCAGGAAGACTTCCCTTCAGGAGAGGCTTCCCGCGGCGGCTCGCTCATCCTCCGATTTGGGTTGAGATTATCTGAAATCGCCATGGCCACTTCTCAATAACATATTTCCAAAACAGAAGACAACTGCTGACTCCTCTCTGGTTCTCCAAAGTCCTTGATCTACATTACGAAACGCCTGATTAAAAGTTACTCAATATCCGGTCCAATCCAATTTTACTTGTTGAAAGATCAAGAGATGGGCGAGAATGAGTCGGAGTTTCGAGGGCTAAACCATGGTGCCCGCTGGGTGGGTGCCTGAGGCACTATGAGGAAGGGCGAACGAATTGACCAATCTGATTGCCAAGGAAATTTTCCTCACTAAGGGCAAGGGCACACACCGAGAAAAACTGACCAGCTTTGAACTATCCCTGAGGGATGCGGGCATCGCCGCTTTCAATCTTGTTCGAGTTTCCAGCATCTTTCCACCCAACTGCAAGCTCCTGTCAAGAAAGCAGGGCCTCTCCAAGCTCCACCAGGGACAAGTCGTCTTTTGTGTGATGAGTGAAACAGCCACCAACGAAGCCAATCGCCTCATCGCATCGGCTGTCGGAGTGGCAACGCCGCGAGATCCGAGCCTGTACGGCTACCTGAGTGAGCACCACGGTTACGGGCAAACGGAAAGAGTGGCTGGAGATTACTCTGAAGATATCGCCGCCGAGATGTTGGCAACAACGCTGGGAGTCGACTTCGATCCAGATCACAGCTGGGATGAAAAAAGAGAACTGTGGAAAATATCGGGTCGTATTTTTCGAACCCGGAACGTTACTCAGTCGGCAACCGGTCACAAAGATGGACTGTGGACGACCGTCATCGCAGCGGCGGTCTTCATCCTTTGACCGCTGGTCAGAGACCAGCGGGTTTAACGTTTCAGGTTTCACGTTTAACGTGGGTCCGGAGTGTGGGAGACGCCTCAGTGCGCCGAATCCGGAGAGCCGCTCATAGAGCGGCCGCTACACTGGGCGTGCCTCCTGATCGAAGGGCGCACGGCCGTGCGCCCCTACAATTCTTCTCGTGAAACGTGAAACTTGAAACGTTAAACACGGCTGAGCAGCGCGAAGCCGCTCCCCTCAGACCTCTAAAATCTCCTTCTCCTTCTGCTGGGCGAGCTGGTCAATCTCTTTGATCCGAGTGTCGGTCAGCTTTTGAACCTCGTGCAGGCCATCATGTTCCATGTCTTCAGAAAGGGTCTTTTCTTTGAGCAAATGTTTGAGCTTGTCATTGGAATCTCGGCGGATATTTCGAATCGCAGTTCGGTGCTCCTCGGAGATCTTTCCCACTTGTTTAGCCAGGGAAACTCGTCGTTCCTGTGTCAAAGCAGGGATCAGAACTCGAATGAGTTTGCCATCGTTGGAGGGATTGAGGCCTAGATCGGCCGCCAGAATGGCCTTTTCGACACTCTCCAACTGGCTGACATCCCAGGGCTGAACAGTGATCAAGCTGGGTTCCGGTACATGAAGGGTGGCCAGTTGGTTGAGTGGTGTTGGACTGCCATAATAGTCCACCACGACATGGTCCAACAGGTGCACTGAAGCTCTACCCGTTCGAATCGCCGCCAGTTCCCCCGTCAGATCAACGACGGTTTTTTTCATGCGCTGTTTCGCTTCTGAGAGAATCTGTTCCATCAGGGTTCACGCTGAGATCACTGAGCCCACTTCCTGTCCCATCACGACTTTTTTGATGCTCCCTGCTTCACGAAGGCTAAAGACGATAATAGGCAAGTCATTGTCCATGCACAAGGAAATCGCAGTGGTATCCATCACCTTGAGCCCTTTTTCTAACACCTGGAAGTAGCTGAGCCGTTTGAACAATTTAGCATCTGGGTTCGTTTCAGGATCCGAATCATAAACACCCTTCACCTTGGTGGCCTTCAAGATGACCTCCGCCTTGATCTCCATGGCTCGAAGGGCGGCGGCCGTATCCGTTGTAAAGTATGGATTGCCGGTTCCAGCGGCCAGAATGACGATCCTCTTCTTCTCGAGATGACGGATGGCCCTGCGGCGAATAAAGGGTTCAGCGACTTGAACTAAATCAATGGCACTCAAAACTCGAGTGTAAAGCCCCATGTTCTCGAGAGCACTTTGCAGAGCCAGGGCATTGATCACTGTGGCCAGCATCCCCATGTAGTCTCCCGTAGCACGGTCCAACCCTGCTCCGCTGACCTTCACACCCCGGACAATATTGCCACCTCCAACCACGATAGCAATCTCGACACCCAGTTGATGGACGTCTTTGATCTCCTGGGCGATCTTCTCCATCATGGCAGGATCGACCCCGAAATCTTGGAAACCCATCAGGGCTTCACCGCTGAGTTTAATGAGGACCCGGTTGTAGTGGGGTTTCTCGACTTCCAACGGTTCTACAGTAGCCGTTTCTTTTTGCTGAACCGCATCGCCCGCCATGAGTATTTCCCCCTATTCTGTGAAGCTTGAGGTTTACTCCCCGACCTTAAAACGAACAAACCGTTTGACGGAAATATTCTCTTTCAGAGTTGCAATTCTGGACTTTATTAGCTCTTCAACCGTCAAATCAGAATCCTTGACGTAAGGCTGTTCGTACAGACACACCTCAGAATAGTATTTATTGAGCTTTCCTTCAACTATCCGGTCCATGACCTTTTCAGGTTTTCCTGAGTCCAGCGCTTGCTTGCGGTAAATAGCCTGTTCCTTTTCCACGATTTCCGCGCTGACATCTTCCCGCCTTACATAAACGGGATTGGCGGCGGCAATCTGCATGGCCACATCCCTCACCAAATCCTGAAACTCATCGGTCATGGCGACAAAATCCGTTTCACAATTCACTTCCAGCAGGACGCCCAACTTTCCACCAGCGTGAATGTATTGACCGACAATCCCCTCCCGGATTTCACGGCCAGACCTTTTGGAGGCCGCCGCCAGCCCCCTCTCTCGCAGAATCGTGACCGCTTTCTCAGAGTCACCATCGGCCTCCATGAGAGCCTTCTTACACTCCATCATCCCAGCACCTGTCTGAGTCCGGAGCGCTTTCACCTGTTCTGCAGAAATTGTCATCAGGGCCCTCCCTCTGTCTTCCCCGGTATCATCTTGTTACGAAGCCAAATCTCTCACAACCCCACTGTTGCCGCCACAGCGCCTTCATCTTGAGCGGGACAATCACCGGAACTGATGTGTTGCGCGACCCACGGCCGCTGCAGTGACAACCTAGGTTTGAGAAACGCGAACTAGGACTCGGCCTTCTCGGTGTCTTTCTCGCTCTTCTTGGCAGCAGTGGCCTTGGCAGGCTTGGCCGCCTTGCTTTTGGCGGAGGCCGTCTTTTGAGTTTTGGAAGCTGTCTTTTTCGACTTCTTGGCAGACTTCTTGACCTTGGTGGTCGCTGCAGCCTTGGCCGCCGCCTTCTTGGCCGGCACCTTCTTCTTGACAGGAGCCTTCTTGGGCGCTGCCGCCACCGCCTCAACAGGGATCTCTTCGGGTTCGGCTACTGTTTCAGATTCTACCGACTTCGCTGTCGCCGCCTCTTTAACCTGAACCGGATCTTTCTGCGGTTCATCCTCGGTTACAGGGGCCTGACTGGGTGTGTCACTCGGCACCACAGCTGCACGACCGGCGGTTTCGACTTCGGCTTTCCCGCCGGACGCCGCCGCCTCCTCCTTGTCAGCTTGGGCCTTCGCCAAAAGCTTGGCGGCCTCCTTGGCCTCCTTGGCCGCTCGCCTCTGAGCCTCTTCCTTGGCTGCTTTCTCCTGCGCTTCCTGCTTCTCGGTTTCTACTCGAGCCGTATACACCGATCTGCCCGCCAAAATAGCATCCGCGACCGTATCCGCGAACAACTTCACGGACCTCAAGGCATCGTCGTTGCCGGGAATAATGTGATCGATCAGATCGGGGTCAGAATTGGTATCAACAACAGCGACGATGGGGATATGCAGTTTCGCCGCTTCCCGTACCGCAATGGTCTCCTGCTTGGAATCCACCACAAACAAGATATCTGGGCATCGCTCAATATCTCGAATACCGCGGAGGTTCTTCTCCAACTTCTTCCTCTCACGTTCCAATCGAGCCACTTCCTTCTTGGAAAGCTTTTCGTAAAAACCGTTGTCTCGCTGGGTTTCCAATTCGCGATAACGCTTGATGCTGTTCTGTACGGTGGCGAAATTCGTGAGAAGGCCACCCAGCCAACGATTGGTGATCCAGTACATTCCACAACGGCGCGCCGCGTCTTCGATCGCCTCCTGGGCCTGACTCTTGGTGCCCACGAAAAGCACTGTTTTCCCCTGTGCCGCCAGGGTGGTCACAAAACCAATCGCATCCTTGAAACAGGTGAGAGTCTGCTGCAGGTCAATGATGTGAACCCCGTTGCGTTCTCCAAAAATGAACGGCTTCATTTTCGGGTTCCATCGCCGGGTCTGATGGCCAAAGTGAACACCCGCTTCCAAAAGTTCTTTAATCGAAATAGTCGCCAAACAGATCCTCCTGATTTACCTTTTGGAAAACTGGAATTTTTTACGAGCTCCAGGCTGGCCGTACTTCTTACGTTCCTTGATTCGTGGGTCACGGGTTAAAAACCCAGCTTTCTTCAAGGATTGACGCAGGGCCGGATCGACCTGCAACAGGGCTCGTGCTATACCTAACCGGGTCGCACCGGCCTGCCCCGTGCCGCCACCGCCACTCACATTGACATAGACATCAAAGGTCTCGGCATGGTCGGTAAGAACCAAAGGCTGAGTGACAACCATGCGTTGAGCCTTGTTTTTGAAATACTCCTGGAAATCGACGTGGTTGATGACCACTTGCCCACTCCCTCCGGGCATCAGGAAAACCCTGGCCGTGGAGGTTTTTCGTTTACCGGTTCCGTAGTATTGAACTTTTTCCAAGCTCCAACTCCTTACAATACGAGGGCTTCAGGCGCCTGCGCCTGGTGAGGATGGTCACTCCCCGCATAAACCTTGAGTTTCTTGATCATCTTCTTCCCCAGCTTATTCTTGGGAAGCATGCCCTTGACGGCAAATAACAGCAGGTCTTCAGGATGCTTGACAAGCAGGTCTTTTGCCTTGGTTTCCTTCAACCCCCCGGGATACCCACTGTGACGGTAATAGATCTTATTGTCCCACTTCTTCCCGGTGAGCCGAACTTTGTCCGCATTGACCACGACCAGAAAATCCCCGGTATCGAGAAAATCGGTATACCAAGCCTTATCTTTGCCCATTAAAATAATTGCCAGCCGTGAAGCCAACCGACCCAGGACGCGGTCTTCGGCATCCACCAGATACCATTTCCGCTCCATTTCTTTTACCGACGGCAAGTAAGTCTTCATAATCCTTATAAAAGGAGGACGCGCGGGCCTTCATTACTCCACAACACTTCGCAAAAAGTAGACGCCAAAAAATACAGGAATTACCCAGTCGGTGTCAAGTTCATCACCCCCCCTTGAAATGGAATCGAACGGGATTAATCAGGAGCAGAAATCTCGACTTGATCCAAACCACTCAAGACAGAGAGGACAGCACAGGCCCTAATGGCTCCAACCGGGACTGTCCCGGACACAACTCCAGCTGGATCCTGCGACGACCAAGTTGACAAGCAGGGGTTAAATCTTCCATCATTTCATAGGATTGCACTGTTCATGGGGACAGACGAAAAGGTAAACACAGCAGTCAAGACATTGTGGATAACTCCCACACGACTTGTGGAAAACATTCCGCCTGCTTGTGGAAAACGTCATATAGAAACGATATGTTGAACCCTATTTCACAGTCAGCGGCACTTACGAAGCTTGCTGAATTTTTTGAAGGCAAACCAGACGTTCGGGTGGGAAGGTTAATGATGACGTATCCGCCCAAGTGTCTGTCCAGCTGCAGCTGGACTGCGAAAGTTATGTTCTTGTCACAGACTCAGAGCGGGGATTACCCGACCAGACCAGAGGGAGCATCCTGGGAAGGCTTCTGTGGTCTGACCATGGAGGATCTCTCTCTCCCTGAACTACCGGCCCCCCAGCACCGTGAGACAACCCGCTATAATGGAAGAGGAAAGGGTGCCCTGGTGAGGAGGGTACTGGTACAACCATGATTCGAGTCAATCTATATCCGACGGTTGCCGTCGTTGACCACACCCCGCCTCAACTCTACGGGGTGGTGGTATTTGCTGTCTGTGCGGCTGGGCTCGGATATTGGTTCTGGGATCTCAACAGTGAAAAATCAGGTCTTCAGGATCAGACGGTAGTCCTCCAGCAGGAGATGCAGCGGCTCCAGCAGGTGATGACTGAAGTCGCCCTATTTGAGCAGAGAAAAGAAGATTTGAAGGCGCGGCTGGCCATCATTGACGAACTGGAAGCCAACCAGAAGGGCCCGGTCGAGTTGATGAATGACTTGATTGCAGGCATTCCGGCCAATCCTCGAGGACTCTGGTTAACCAACCTGACCCAACAGGAAACCGAGGTCACGATGGAGGGACGTGCGTTTGACGTCACCTTTATCGCTGATTTCATCTCGGCTCTGGAAAGTAGCGCATCCTTCAGCAGTGTCGAATTGGAGTATTGGGATCAAGATACCGAATCAACGATCCGATTTCGACTCAATTGTGTGACTGAGGAGGCTGCCCTATGATCCAAAAGATCGCTGATCTACCTCAACAACAACAGATCCTGCTGGCCGTGTTGGGCGCGGGGCTTCTCTTTGCGGCGTGGTACTACGGAATCGATCCCACCACGGCTGAGGTTGCCGCCATGAAGGCCACCAACCAACAACTCACGACCGAGATTGAGACCGCCCAGGTGACTGCAGGGAGACTCCCTCTGTTTCAAGAAGAGGTTCAGGCTCAGGAGCAGCAACTTGAATTGAAACGCGAGAAGTTGCCGGATGAAAAAGAAACCGCAGAAATCGTTCGGCAGGTTCAAAAACTGGCCGAGGATTCCAATCTGGAACTCAAGGATTTCCGGCCTCAATCCACCGTTCGATATGACTTCTACGAAGACTGGCCCATTCTCATGTCCATCGAGGGCAGTTACCGGAACCTGGGCCTCTTCTTTCAGAAGATAGCCCAGTTTCAACGGCTCATCAACATTTCAGACATTCAAATCACATCTCTCGACACCACCACTGATGGGAACACGATCAGGGCAACCTGCACCGCCACGACCTTCGTCTTCCTTGAAGAAACGGTGCCGGAAGCAGGAACCGATTCAACAGATTAAAGAGCCACAATGACTCATAACAACGCACGAATCGCCATCAGCCTCTTCACTGTCGTCCTCTGGTGTGGCATCGGCTTCACCGGGGATCTTCAGGCCCAGGAGTTTGACGACAGCGGCAAACTCGATCCCTTCATCGACTTGAACGTGTGGATCCGGCAGCAGCAGCCGGAAATTTTCATCGCCGAGTACGCACTGCCGCCCCTGAGTCAGAGACCGCCTGGACTGGCCGGACTGGCCATCTCCGAAGTCATCGTGACCGGCCTGGCAGTGGGTGACGCTTCCAAGGTCGCACTTTTACGAGGCACCGACAATTTCACCTACATGGCCCATGAAGATGCGAAGCTCTTTGACGGCCATATATCTCAGATTTCCCCGGAAGTGGTCGTCTTTGTCCAGGTCAGGACAGATGCCACGGGAAACACTGAATCCTCTGAAATTATCAAACGACTTTTTACAGAAGAAGACTAGGAGAATTAGGATGAGTAGTATTCGAAACGCGCTGTTGCGGAAAAATCTGGTTCTTCTCACAGGTCTCCTGCTGGTCTGCTCCTCTGTTTATTCGGCTAGCCCGAATCCAACCCTTCCGCCGGCTCAGGACAGCGAATACTCAGGTGAACCGATCTCCCTGAAGGTGGTGGGTATTTCAGTCACCGATTTCTTCCGGACCATTTCGGAACTGAGTGGTCTCAATATCCTGATCGATCCGGATGTGTCCGGGTCGCTGACTCTCAACGTGGAACAAGTGCCCTGGGATCAGATTTTCGATGCCGTCTTGCAGAGTCAGGGATTGGCCAAGAGAATTGAAGGAAACCTAATACGCATCACCACCCAGGGCAGACTCAGAAGTGAGCAGGAACTGCAACAACAGTTAAAAGAGGCTGAACTGCTGGCGGCCGACACGGTTTTGATCAGTCACCGCCTCAATTACGCCGAGGGCGGTGAAATGTTAACCAGCCTGGAGCCTCATCTCACTCCCCGAGGCAGCATCAACGTTGATGATCGCACCAATACCTTGATCATTACCGACATCCCCGATGGACTGGAACAGGTCACAAGCCTGATCGAACTCCTCGATGTTGCCGAAAAACAGGTCGAGATCGAAGCACGCATCGTGGAGGCTTCCACAAACTTTGCGCGCGCACTGGGGGTTCAGCTGGGTATCGGCATCGGTGGAAACAATTTTGACTTCTTCACCGGTGGCGAACCGGAATTCACAACAGAAGTTGGCCCGGGTGCTCGGCGCAACGGTGGATTTGCCGGAACTCAGCCATTTGGTGGCGCCCCTAACCCGGGCATCATCGGGGGTTTCTCCACAGGAAAACTCATCGACGTCTTTCGCCTGGATGCCATCATAACGGCAGGCGAAAGAGACGGAGAGGCCCAGATTCTGTCAAAGCCCCGTGTCACCGCACAGAACAACGCTGAAGCCACCATTACTCAGGGGTCTCAGATTCCGGTTCCCGTCCAGCAGAACTTCACCACCACGGTAGAGTTTCAGACCGCCGCATTGCAGCTCACGGTGACACCGCGCGTGACGTCCGTGGACACCATTTTGATGGATATCACCGTCCAGAACAACGTCCCTGATTTCGGTACCACAGTACTGGGTATTCCGGCCATTCGGACCAGCGAAGCCCACACCCAGGTCCTGGTCGCTGACGGAGGCACGACGGTGATCGGAGGGATCTACATCGAGCAAGAGAGTGAAAGTGAAGATCGCGTGCCCGGCCTGGGTAGCATCCCCCTCTTGGGAAACCTTTTCAAGACCACGGCCAAAAGTCAGGACACTCGTGAAATCCTTTTCTTCATCACGGCTCGCGTGCAAAAAAACATCGGCGGCCTCACCGAGGTCTCTGATGTCCAGGAGACGAGCACCACCGCAGATACCGGAAGCGCCACCATCCAGGACTGAGTTGCCGGATTCGACAGCTCGCCACCGGCAGTGGCTCAAGCGACTTGAGACCCATCAGCTCGACGG
>JAZFRU010000197.1:0-5924 GCA_036445815.1 Acidobacteriota bacterium
ATACCCGGCGGTATGGTATCGATTGGCGTCACTACCGTCCAACGATGACTGCCAGCCAAAGGGCTGTTGCGACCAGGGGCACCAGCAAACACCAGGCGGCCGCTGCCCGTTGGCGCTTGACCGAATAAGCGCCTGCCAGAAGGGTGAACGGAATGGCCATCCCTAACAGTGCCACCCCACTTTCAGCTGCACTGAGATAGTAGCTGAAGGGAGTTACCAACAGGGCGATACGAGAAGCAATGCAGATCTTCTGAAGGCGATCCCGGCTGCAGCCGATCCTACTGAGGCCGCCACCGCAGGCCAGCCGAACACCACTGCCGGCCACCACTCAGGCATCGGTCCCTCGTGTCTTTTTCGCCCTCGGGTTTCGGGAATTTCTGTCAAAGGCCTCGATGGAATGTTTTTTGTGAGAAGGTGCTCGGCCGGCCAGCCTAGAAGAGAACTCCATGAGAGTTATTTTACGCAGCAACCACTCGACTGGCAATGTCAGGTGTACGGGACCTGACAGGATGTTTTCCGACTCCCTCAGATGAGGGCGAGCGGCGAAGCAGTCGAATATTGATTGATAAGGCCGGCCAGCCGGCAGTGGTGACTTGTATCGAATCACCGATTGTCTCTGTGAGTCAGGGCAGAGGCAGACCGGAGGCACTATTGGCAACTGGTTCAGTCTTATCTGGATCGTCTAAGAGGAACTCACGACTTGGAAATAGGAGTCAGAAGGTTCGTCCGATTCCTTGACGTTCTTGACGTCGTCGTCCTGGACGCCCTTCTGGACAGCGGTAACGGCTCTGGAGTAGTCCGGTGGGAGGTTGTCCTCATCGTTGTCCATGGAGTCTGCGGTGGGGATTTCGGAGTCCTTCTCTTCGGTTGTTGGAAAAGTCAATGGAGCAAGTGCCGTGTCGGATTCCGGTTCGGACTGTCGAGAATCCATTGCTTCGGAGTCGAGTGCATCCGCGGGGACGTCGGATTCTTCGCTGTCCACCTCCTGCTGTTCTTCGGAGGCGGCCATCGGCTTGTCACTGGAGTCGACCAGGAACTGTAGAATTTTAATTTGATCTTCCAACTTCAGTGCGACAAAGGTGGTGCCCACCGAGTTCACCGTTTTTCCTTCCCGGTCTACCTGTTCAACTGTCACGACTTCCAGGGTCACTTGGATGTCTTTTCGTTCCGGAAGGGAGAGTTCGAGTGAAAGCTGGTTGCCTTTTTCAAGTGGAAGATCGGTTTCGAATCTCATCCCCCCGATGCCCAGATCAAACATCTGGTAGGCAATAGCCTGAGCGGGTAGTGTCGAGGCCTGAGAAGTGTCGAGAGTCGACAAGGTGAAGGGTGCCTGTGTTTGGACTCGTGGAGAGGATCTCCGACTGAGCTGGGTAGCTTCCTCGGGGAGATCAATGGCCATGTAGGTGTCGTCCGAAGAGGAAATCTCACATACCCGGGTGTCGGAATAATAGGCGGAGTCCACATCCCAGTACTGGATGCGAATCCCATCGTCTTCTTTGAAAAGTGATTCTGGGGAGGCTTCTGAGAGTTTCAGCCAAAGCCGGTCATGGAACACCTTCGCAATGGAAGCAAACACCTCCTGGTCATCCTCCCGGTTGAGACACTTGAGGGAGAGCTTTTTCCCAGTTCGCAGATGATGGTCCAGACCGCTGGGATTGCATTCACTCAGGGATCGTTGAGCACTTGCGGTATCGGAAAATCCGAGCCAGTTACCAAACGGATCCTGGGCCGTGAAAAACCGATCTCCCCAGGGTTCGGTGATCATCTGATCATCCTGAAAGGTACAGCCGGCATCCTGGGCCCGTTGGAACATGCTTTCAGGATCCTCAACGCTGAAGCGCAGATGTTGAGGGGGTGAAACCGCAAATTCCTCGCCCCCAACTTTTGGATCGATACAGGTCAAGATCAATCCTCCACAGTTGAAGTCCTGGCGGCCCAAACTATCAGTCCGACCCTCTATTCCCAGCAAGTGCCGATAAAATTCAACGGCTCTCTTGAAATCCGGTACCGGTAAGATCACTTGGTGCAGCTTCACATTCATTTTGGGTGGTCTCCTTGCTAATAATCGTCAATCGTCGATGCTGGTCACTCCTCATGGGGCCTGAAGGATGACCCTACCCCAACACTCGGTGGTTATGCGGGGCGGGTGTTTTCTATTTTCATAGACAATTCCGTCCCTTACTCCTCACGTGCCGGGTAAGCAATTCTCGTGCCAGCAGAAGGTGTGTCCAAATACGGTGTTTGGAGCGGTGGAGCGTCTCCAGGCTGTCTACGGGGATCTTGAAAGTGTACATCGGAGTGGACATAAATGATGTCGCTCAAGCTTGAATTCTGTCCATTCGGCCCCGTAACGGCATCGGCAGGATGAGAAGCCAGATTCGAGCCTGAAATCTGATCGTGGAGGCAAAACGGCAAAACTCTCCGAGTGTCACAGGAACTGGGGGGCCAGTTTACAAGGAGTCGCATACCATTTAGGATGAACAGGTTCCTACCCAGAGGGAGCAGAAAGGACCCAGCATGAACCGGATGTTTGGAATCATGATGCGAGTGGTTCCCACCTCGCTTTTTTTCGTCTGTCTTACCAGCGGAGTGAGCGTGGCACAGACTCGTTCCGCTGATGAGGAGGCCTGCCAGGCCCTGCTCACAACCCGAGATCTCACTCTCAGGCTGGCACGGCTGGTGGAGGCGACCGAGACGACACCTCGATACTGTTACGTCAAAGGCGTTATTTCTCCGGCCATCGTGTACCAGGTACAGCTCCCTCTGCCCCGCGAATGGAACGGTCGATTCGTCAACTGGGGAGATGGGGCGAAGGACGGTGATCTGGACTTTGCGGATCACCGGGTGGCGCAGGGTTATGCGGTCGCCAACAGCAACACCGGACATGACAGCGGCTCAGAGCCGGGAGCCTCTTTTGGCCACAACAACCGGCAGGCGGAAATCGATTTCGGATATCGGGCCGTTCATCTGACGGTGAATGCTGCCAAGACGGTGATTGCCGCTTACTACGGGAAGGAAGCCGCTTACTCCTACCATGAAGGCTGTTCGACGGGTGGACGGCAGGGATTGATGGAGGCCCAGCGTTATCCCTACGACTTTGACGGGATTATCGCGGGTGCCCCGGTGAACTTCTACCAGGAACTCAACACCACTCATGTGTGGATGCTGCAAAGAGTGTTCGAGGACAACTTCGCCGGCAATCTGGCCTTTGATACCGACGGTGATGGAGCCCACGACAGCCTGACGAAGCTGAGAATGCTCACCGATACGGTCATGGCCAAGTGTGATGTCCGGGATAGCATCGCCGATGGTGTGGTGGATGATCCCCTGAGCTGTGACTTTGATCCGGACGTCGATCTGAAGGGGAAAATGTGCTCTGGCGACGTCAATGCCGATGAGTGTTTCACCCAAGCTCAGCTGCAGTTGATCAAGGATTTCTATCGGGGGGCTTACGACAGTCACGGCGTGACCGTTTTGAAGGGACTGGCCCCGGGTGCCGAAAACCGATGGATTCGCTATCTCGCACATGCCGGTAACGACATGTTTCCGCTCTCTCTGGTCAATGCCAGCAATCATGCCAGTTATCTTTTTTACGAAGATGATCCGGGCGTCCCTGTCCACGATCCCGTCGATCTGTCCTATCGGCCCATCCAGGATCAAATTCAGAAAGAGTGGGCCTGGTGGGAGTTCAACATCGACGATGTCACCTCTGACAAGGCCGATTTTATGAGAGCCATCACCAATTCTACCGATCCGGATTTGACGCGGTTTTTGGTGGACAATGACGGGAAATTGCTCCTGTACCACGGGTGGGTGGATGTGTCGGCTCATCCTGAGCCTACCCTCGACTACTACAAGGATGTCATTCAGACCACCTTCCAGGGAGATACCGGGGCCGCCCGGGAAGACGCCCGGATCTTCATGGTGCCGGGCATGGCCCACTGCGGTGGAGGTCCCGGACCCAATAGCTGGGACAAACTGGCACCTCTGGTGGCATGGGTGGAGAGAGGTGAAGCGCCTGATTACGTGGTGGCCACTCACAGCACGAATGGCACGGTGGAAAACGAGCGAAAAGTTTGTGCCTACCCGGAACTGGCCGTCTATTCAGGTCCCGCCGGTGGCCAGAACGATCCCGCCAACTGGGTGGAGGAGAACTTTACTTGTCAGTAGATTCCACCACAGAGACACAGGAAAGTTCATTCACCACAGAGACACTGAGACACAGGGTTTTTTAACTCTTAATCCGGAAAGGCAGAGCTCAGAAATTTTTTTTCTGTGTCTTTGTGGTTCTCTCCTTGGATTTTCTTTGGTGCTTGGGTGGATTTGTCTTAGAATAAAAAATTCTCTGTGGCTCTGAGTCTCTGTGGTGAAATTAGGTCGTGTCTCTGTGGTGAAAGATGAATTCATTTCCGTCTGAAGTTCAGGAGCTGGTTCTTTCCAATTCTCAACTGATCATCGCGGCCCTGCTGGGCTACTTTGTTGTTTTCCTGATCATTTCCGTTGCCGCCAAACGCCGACTGGCCGAGGAGGCCGGCGACTATATCGTGGCCTCACGAAATCTGGGGTGGATGGTGGTGACCTTCACCATGTTTGCCTCGGTGCTCAGCGGGGTCGGCATGGCGGGTCTCCCGGGTTCCGTCTACACCTTTGGGGCGCCCTTCGTGGTCTCGATGCTGGCAGGGAATTCAGTGGCGGCCATGTTGATGTGGTACCTGGGACCCCGGATCTGGGTGCTGGGAAAGCACTATCAATTCACCACTCCGGGGGACCTTCTGGGAGAGTACTATCAAAGTGATACGATTCGGCTCTACACGGTCTTTGCCAGCCTGATCTACAACGTTGCTTACATCGTGGCCCAGTTGCTGGCCGGGGGAATCCTGCTCAACGTTCTTACCGGTAACACCCTTTCCCCGGGAATGGGAAGTGCCATCATTGCCCTGATCGTTGTGGTCCACGTCGTCTCCTCAGGACTTCGCGGGATCGCCTGGTTGGATTTCTTCAATGGCTGGCTGATTCTGGCCATGTCGGTGGTGTACGGCTTTTCCATCCTCTCTGCAGCCAGCGGATCCGGAGGCGTAGTCGAGGGTCTGGGTGCGCTTCGGGATCGTTTTATCACCGTTCCCGGCCTGCAGGACGTGTACACTCCTTCTTACATCTACGGCCTGGCCATTGGCCTGAGTCTCGGTTCGGTGGTCCTCTCTCCCTCCATGTGGATTCGAATGTACTCGGCCCGCAGCAAGTCTTACTTTGCCAAGATCAGCGCCACGATGCTTCTATTGTGGGGCCTTGCCTTTGTCTTCGGAACCTACCTGATTGGAAGCTATGGGAGGGTGGTTTTTCCCGACGTGGAGAGCCCCGATTTTATCTCCTCGCTACTGGCCTTCAAGGTTATGCCGGCTTTTTTTGCGAGCCTGTTCCTGGTCGCCGTACTGGCTGCCATCATCTCCACGACTGACACCTATATGCACACCCTGACGGCCACTCTGGTGCGCGACCTGGTTCGAGCGGTTTTGTGGAAGGAGATGGACAGTTCCCGGGAGGTCCGACTCAACCGGAGTATTATTGTGGTGGTGGCGGCGGTGGGCCTTTTGTTGGCGCTTTCCAATCCGGTCTTGATCACCCCGCTGGCGATTTTCGCCGGCGCCATTGTGATACAGCTGCTGACCCCACTACTGGGAGCGGTGACCTGGTCTCGGGCCTCCACCGAAGCGGCCCTGATTGCTCCTGCCGTCGGGATTATCCTGACCTTTGTCTGGGAACTGGGAATTGTGCCTTATCCGATACCCGCCCACATCCTGCCCGGCCTGGCCACGGCTTTTTTCATCAACGTCATCCTGTTCGTGGGGGTGAGCCTGGTGACGCGGCCCCAGTCGCCTGAAATGGTGGAGAAGTTCCACGGTCTGATCGAGCGGGAACTGAGCTAA
>JAZFRU010000198.1:0-10629 GCA_036445815.1 Acidobacteriota bacterium
GTGTCGCTCGCCTGGTAACCGGGATACCGCCCACCAAACAGATCCCCCACTCGCTCCATGACCCGATTGATGAAGTCGAGTCTGGCCGACGGGAAATGACGGCTGAATATGTGGTTTATAGCGGTTAAGGCTTCACAATCGTCCACAACACTGACCTTCCAACGTTATAACATTGAACCATTTTCTCGTTCCAAAAGTAAAATTCGATGTTACAAATCAAGTGAAATAACTGCTATCCCAACCTATGTTATGAGGGTATCTATCCTGATGACGCCTTCAAAACCCAGCCACAGTCATCGAAAGGATCCAGTCGATTCATGGCTGACACCTCAAGCCCAGAGCACGCCTCTTCTCCCCGGCAGGCCCGGATGATGTATCTTTCGATCTAGTCCTCTCCCGTGTCGCCGACTTCCTCCAGCAAGGCCTGGATCACTGGAGTTAACTGTATCCAAAACTTCTCAAGATCGGTCCTGAACTTCACACCGAACAGAAAATCATCTCCATCCACCCCGGTATGGACAACCTCCGATGTTACTGTCCCTTGCAGATTCACTCCCTGTTCTCTGAACGAGAACCTGACGGCCACATTGACTCCCTGTGGCGGAAGTCGCTGAGCTCGAACCAAGGCTCCATCGAAAGAGAGATCCGTGATTGTCCCGGTCATGACCTCCTGGTCATCCCAGGTGATCGTACAGGGAAAAGTTACGGCCCAGCGCCTGAAACGGCGTCGATTCGACTTTTGAGTCCCTTCTTCCACTTTCTTTGTACTCCCCTTCACCACAGATTATAAGCAAATGCTGTGCCTTTTTTTCAGGCGCCCTGACAGAACGCCAGAATTGCCTTCCAAGCATTTAAAAATCAACAACTTGAAGGGATCAAGACTGGGAATCCAATGCCAGCCTGTTTTGAGAAAGTGTAAACCGTGGTTAGCATTTAGCCACCCGTTAAAGAATTCCCAGTCCCTCCAGGAAAGGTCCCCACCAGGGCACGGTCCAGTACCTTAAGCAAGTCGCCCCGGCCTGGGCCGAACCTTGTAGACCAGTACTGAGAAATGAGGGTCTGGATGAGATATAATCCAGATGCGCTATTCGTTCACTCAACATTATGGACGGGCTTTCAGGAGGTCGCATGAGAACCATCCTTACATTTTTCCCCTTGGTGGCCCTTCTCACGATGGGTGTTGTGGCTCAAGATCAGAATCCGTTACGGGGTGGCCCCAGCCAACCGATCGAACCCTATCAGGTCATCGACAATATTTACTACGTGGGAGCGGTGGGCATCTCATCTCACATCATCGTCACACCTGAAGGATTGATTCTTCTTGACACCGGAACCGCCCAGATGCTCCCTGGCATTCGTGCCAACATTGAAAAGCTGGGATACCGGTTGCAGGACATCAAGATCATCTTGTCGAGCCACGCTCACTGGGACCACGTCGAGGGCCACGCGGCCATGAAGGAACTGACCGGGGCTCAGATCATGGCACTGGGCGAGGATGCGACGGCGATCGGAAATGGGATTGATAATTCCGCGGCCGGAGCTCAGGGATGGAACCCCGTAGAAGTCGGTCGGGTCCTCAAGGACAAGGACACCATCACGCTGGGAGGAATCACGATGCAGGCCCATCTGACACCCGGTCACACCAAGGGCTGCACCACCTGGACGACCACGGTCGAGGAGAATGGGAACTCCTACCGCGTCGTCTTCGTGGGAGGAACCGGCATCAATCGGGGGGTCAAACTGCAGGGCAACGCTCGTCACCCTGGAATTATCGAAGACTATGCCCAAACCTTTCGAGTTCTCAAGGATCTCGAAGCCGAGGTCTTTCTGGCCCAACATCCCTCCATGTATGGAATGGACGAAAAGCTGGAACGACTCAAGGCGGGTGCTTCGGAAAATCCCTTCATCGATCCGGAAGGGTACCGGCAATTCGTTGAGGGGGAAGAAGGCCGCTACCTCCAACAACTGGAGGAAGAACGATCGGCAGTTCAGTGATCATGTCCCGACTCAAGGGGCTTCACCCTACCGGACCTATCTAGCCCGCATTTCTCATACCTTCTCGTCACGTTCCCCCTGACGCACCAGACTCCCTCCGCTTCCGGATTTTCCCTCGCCGGGGTTGTCGTAGTAACGCACCGTGGGATAAGCGAAGTCGATGTCGTCTTCTTGAGCAAAACGCTCGAGCACATCTTCCCAGATTGCCTGGGCCGACTCCCGGCGTTCCCGGGCATCACACAGGTATCGAATGGTCAACACGACCCCGTTATCGGCGACACTGGTGTAGACGATCGGAGTCAAGCGCATGTAATAGATCATATACTTGCGTGCCGCATCCTTGACCTTTTCCTGCGCCTCTCGAGACAGGTGAAGTGCCTGCACGTCGACGATTTCCGTGAGAATCTCCTTACCCTTCCTCCAGTTGCTCTCAAAGGTGACGACCACGGGAAGCTCGTTCCAGATAAACTGGAATATCTGACCGTAATTGGCCTGAGTCAGGGTGAAAATCTTCCCGTTGGGAATGTGAATAACTCGCCCTGTGCTCTGATCGGCATCGACCCAGTTACCCATCTCCATCAGACTGAATTGAAAGATGCGCGCATCGATCACATCGCCACGATGCTCCCCGATCTGGATGCGATCCCCGACCGTGAAAGGCCGAGTCCAGAGGATAAAGACCCAACCCACCAGATTGACGATCGGGTCCTTCAGAGCAATGGCCAGACCGGCCGACAATAGACCGAGAAAGGTTGAAATGGACTGGAATCCCTGAAACCAGATCCGTCCGACGACCAGCACCGCCAGCAAAGCAGTGGCATAGGTTATCGCTCTGCGCCACTGGTAAAGGCTTCTGGACTCCTTGACACTCCGGTACAGGATGCGGAGAAGGACAAAGCGAAAGATGGTGAACACAATGAGGGCCAACAGAGTGGTCATCAAATTGCCCCCGAAAGGGGTGGGCGACTGGACAAACTGCTCAAATGCGTTCAAAAAGGTGTTCATGGTATTCATGGAATCTCACTGCCCATCATAACCGTTTCCACTCCACCTTCGGTCGAGACATTCACCCTGTCCGGGTGGAGAGCTGGAAGCACAAAATCAGGGGGAGGGAGATTCATGATGCCGGTCTCTTGAAGCCTGCTAAAACCCCTTGAGATCCCGACCGGTGGGAGTATAGGGGGTGGCCCCAAGACTGAGAAGAAGCTCGATCGTCTCCTCGTCCTTTTGGGAGCGCCGGCGGAAGGTACTGTCCTGTCCCTTGTCCGGAAGATGACGATACACAAGGCCATCAGGGTCGGCCATGGCAATACTCATCGCCGACTGTCCCCACATGTCCTGAGCATCCAGATCGGCGCCTTTTTCGGACAGGAAACGAATCACCCTGGTCAATCCGTACAAGGCAGATCCATGAATGGCTCTCCGGCCGTCCGGGCCGATTGAGTTGACATCGTTCCCCAGCTGAGAAGCCAACTGGACGGCTTCCAGGGCTTTGCGGCGTATCGCATCGGTGACCCCATCGGCACCCCTCATTCCCACGTTGACACCCATCCCGGCCGCCACCATCAAAGGTGTCGTCCCATCGAAGGTCGCCATCCTGGGATCCCCCCCCGCCTCCACCAGAAGGTGCATGGCGGCAATATCGACCGATGCAGCCGCCATCAGAAACGGGGTGGCGCCGGCCTGGCTTACCTGAGGGGGTTCCTGCTGGGCACCCCGGCCGAAGCGATGGATATGATAAGGCATGAAGTCGCTCTGAATTCGAGCATTCGGATCGGCTCCGCTGGCCAGCAGCGCCTTCACCAGTTCCCGGCTGTTGGGATTCACCCAGTAGGGATCGGTCTGGGTATGCCCTCCCGACATGCCGACCACTCCTTCTTCCAGAGCCCAGTGCAGTGCGGTCATGCCGTAGCCGTCGGTTGCATTCGGATCAGCCCCCTTTTCCAACAACAAAAGGGCCACCTGCTCCTTGCCATTCGAAGCGGCCAACAACAAGGGTGGGCCGGCTTCCTCCGTCCCTTCATTCACATCCGCTCCCGCCGCCAACAAGAGCCGGACTGCCTCGACACTTCCCGCCTGAGCGGCAAACATCAAGGGGGTCAGGCCGCCCTTGAACTTGGGGTGATAGATGGTCTCTCGGAAACCCTGATGCACGATACCGCCCCGCGGAGTGACATTGGTGATATTCGGAATTCTGGGCGTATAAAGACCCAGTCGTTTGGACCGGACCCCGATGTCCGCTCCGTGCTCGACCAGCATCCTGACGATTTCCGGCTCGCCTGCCGCCGCCCACATGAGGCTGGTCTGTCCTCTCTCCATTGTCTTGGCGTTGACGTCCGCGCCGTGAACCACCAGCAACCTGGCCCCCTCTTCGGTACCGGTGCGCGTGCAGGTCATGAGCGGAGTCTCTCCACTGTCCTGGGCCAGATTGGGATTGGCCCCGGCGCCGAGGAGCTTCTCCACGATGCGGGCGTTGCGATTGGTGCAGGCCAGGGACAGAGGCGTGACCCCGTAGACATTGGCTGAATCGACGTCGGCTCCGGCCACAATGAGAAGCTCCATCGTCTCCGGATCGTCCCGGTGAACCGCCCAGGCCAGTGCCGTCGCCCCATCGGCCTGGGAGGCATTGACATCGGTTGATTCCTCGAGCAAGAGACGCACGGCTTCCCGGTCCCCTTCTCTGACGGCATCGACCAGATCCAGCGCATTGCCGGCCGCCGCACTGGCCACCGACAGCAACGACAGCATCCCTCCCACCAACAACCCCTTCATGCTTACGCCCATGTCCCTTCTCACTTTCATTCTAGATAGAGAGAATATCCAACTTGCCGGTTGCATCGCTGTACCGGTTGTCCAGAAAATCCTCAACCGGCAGCCCCAGCATGTCCAGGATTCTCAAGTGTAGATTGGACAGGGGCAGACGAGGATATTTGATGTGGCTTCCGCCCTTGATCTTGCCGGCTCCTCCACCCACCAACAGAGTGGGGACATCGTGGTGGACATGACCCATGCCATCACTGAGGCCGCTGCCGTACACGATCATGGAATGATCCAGCAACGAACCCTCACCGTCGGGTATGGATTGCAGTCTGTCCAGCAGATGTGCGAACAAACGGGAATGAAAAGCATCGACCTTGATACAGTTTTCGATCATGTAGGCCTGACCGGCATGGTGAGAGGAAGCGTGATGCCCATCGGCAACACCAATTTCCCGATAGTCTCCCTCGTGTTGCTCGCTGCCCCACATGAAGGTGATAACGCGGGTCAGGTCGGCCTGAAAGGCCAGGGCCATCAGGTCGAACATCAGCTTGGCATGCTCTTCAACCGTGGCGGGCTTGCCCGCGGGCCTCTCCATCTCGGGCATCTCTCTGGAGGCCTGCTCCTCGGAGAGCTGAATGCGCCGTTCAATGTCTCTCACCGCATCCAGGTATTCGGTCAACTTGGTACGGTCACCCGGACCCAGTTCAGCCGACAGACGAGCCACCTCTCCGGACACAAAGTCCAGAATACTGCGGTTCTTCCGGGCCATGCGACGCCTCTCAGCCGGGTTGGTACTCTGGTTCTCCCCCAGCAGCCGTTCGAATACCTTGCGCGGGTTATGTTCCATGGGCAGCGGCGTCTCCGGTCCGCGCCATGCGATGGTCTTCTGATAGGAGTCGCTATAGGCTCCGTCGCCGGCGCCCACCCGTTCAGAACTCTCCATGGAGATCTCGAGCGACCCCAGCTGGGTGTGCTTGCCGAATTCCCGTGCAATATATTGGTCGACTGAAACCCCCATGGTGTTGTTGGGCTTGGGATGAATCCCCGTCAGATAGGCGGCGCAGGGCCGGGCGTGGACTCCTCCGGGCTCTCCCTCCCAGGGATCAGCGGCCTTGACGTCAAGCCCGCTCAGCACAACCATCTGATCCCGATAGCGGGCCAACGGCTCCAGCGTCGGCGTCATCTCCCAACCGCGACCCTCAGTCGCGGGGGTCCAGTTCTTCATGATTCTTCCGTTGGGGCCATACATGAACAGGGTCCTGACGGCTTTGGCCGGGTCGCTACCGGCCGCAAAGGCCGGAACCATACCATCCAGCAGCGGAAGCGCCAGGGTGGTACCGACGCCGCGCAAAAATGTGCGTCTGGCAATTGCCTTCTTGAATATCATCGTCATGGTTGAGATCTCCTCATTTGAAAGGGCACACTCTCGATCACACCTGAAATCAGCGACGACCAGCGATAACCGCCGGGAGCCGCCTCTCGCAGGATCTTGCGAACGGCCGGCAGATCATATGCCTCGACTTCCCGGCCCAGCGCGTAGGTCAGCAGTTTTTCGGTGACGGTCTGGGCGAGTTGTTCCTGCCGTTCGAGCAACACCTGGCGCAGTTCGATGGGACCGTTGAATCGGGTGCCGTCAAACAATTCACCCGATACATCGATCGTGGTCCCGCTCTCCATGGTCCGGAACCTTCCGACCCCATCGAAGTTCTCCAGGGCAAAACCTATGGGGTCCATCCGGACGTGGCAGGTGGCACAAACCGGATTGGCACGATGAGCTTCGGTGCGCTGGCGCATGGTCATTTTTCCTACATCCGCGCTCTTTTCATCCAGTGCTGGAACATTCGGCGGGGGCGGCGGAGGGGGAGTGCCCAGCAGGTTCTCCAATACCCATTTACCCCGCAAAACGGGCGCCGTCCGGTTGGCGCGCGAGGTCACCAGCAGGAAACTCCCCTGGCCCAGCAATCCACGACGATTTTCATCGACCAGGGCGACGCGTCGAAAATGACTCCCGTAGACATCGGGGATCCCGTAATGATCGGCCAGTCGCTGGTTGACATAAGTATAGTCGGCATCCAGCATGTCAGCCACAGGACGATCCTCACGCAGCATGCTCTCAAAAAACAACTCCGTCTCCTTCTGAAATGCCTGGCGCAGCTCATCGTCAAAGTCGACGTAGCTTCTCGTGTTCGGCAGCCTCAAGGCCACGTTGCGCAGGTACAACCACTGTCCGCCAAAGTTGGTCACCAGGGCCTGGGAACGGCGGTCATTCAGCATCCGTCGAACCTGCTCTTTGAGTCCGTCTGGATCTCTCAGGCTGCCGGCTTCCGCCGCCGCCAGGAGCGCCTCGTCGGGTATGCTGCTCCACAGAAAAAACGACAGGCGGGAGGCCAGATCCAGATCGCTTACCGCATAAGGGGCATTGGGCGCCACACCGGAGGGATCCCGCTCGATCCGAAACAGAAAACCGGGACTCATCAGCAGTCCCTCAAGCGCCAACCGGATGCCTCCTTCAAAGCCTTCCTCGCTGCTGCCCAACCGGAACAGGGCAATCAGAGCCTCGATCTCATCATCGCTGACCGGTCGCCGGTAGGCCCGGCGGCCCAGCCTGGTGAAAATCTCACGGGCGCACGACTCTTCCTCATTCTCATTACCCGGGTTAGCAGCGCCGAAGGACACCATCTGAATGGGAGACTCAGGATTGGCGCTTTCTCCGGGGTGGCAGGTAAAAATTCTCCGCCGGCTAGGGGTATCTCCAACCCCGGTTGGATTGTAGGGACCCGTGATGGTCACCTCGCCGATCCCGGGATCGCCCCCTTTGAAATTTCCGATATCGGGGGCCATCTGACGCGGGAAAAGCTCCAAAATCCCTTCTGGCTCATAGGTCTTCTTGCGAAAAACCACCGCCACTCGATGTTCTCCGGAAAGGGCTTGAAAAGTCCCTTCCAGGTCTCCGCCCGCCATATACTCATACTCCTGCTGGGCGGGCTCTCCGATATAGACATTGCCGTCCCGGGTGTGGAGGGCTCCCGAGGCGCCTCGACGCTCCCCCCCGACACTGAAGGATTGGACCCTGGTCCCGTCCAAAAAAACATCCAGTTGATGCGGTTCACCCAATAGACCACGCAGATAGTAGTTTCCGTCCATTTGCAGCTGAATCTTGATGTGGTACTCGCCATCAGCCAGAAAATGATGGCGGATGGCAATTCCACCGCGCGAGCCAAAGGGCACATCCTCACTGACCCGCTCATCCTGGACGGTAATGACCGTTCCCCGGCTGCCTCGAACGTTCTCGGCAGCCTTGTAGATCTCACCAGCAGGAAGGGCGGTGGGATCTCCCACCGCAAGCCGGCTGATCTTGGAGGCGGCCGACATATAACGCTCCATCAGCAGGGGCGAGACCGAAAGCAGAGCGGCCAGATTGTCAAAGCCCCGACCCGAATCTTCAGCCGGAAAAAGCGATCCTCCCTCGACGGACACATCCAGCAAGTCACGGACCGCATTGGCGTATTCAACGCGGTTGAGGCGATGGATCACCGGCCGGCCCGGATTGGGCTTGGCTTCGGCCGCCTGGTCCAGGATCGTTTCCAGGTAGGTTACAAAGGAGTCGTAGGTGGCCTCATCGGGTCGCGGCATGCCCACAGGCGGCATGCCCCGGGTCCGCAGCTTCTTGACCACTTTTTCCCATAGCGGCTGCTCCTGGCTGGCTCGCTCGATATCCGCCTGGTCCAGCAGCAACCCGGCCGCACGCACCTGCTCGTTGTGACATCCCAGGCAGTAAGTCTTGAGGACCTCCCGGTATTCGGGGACCGACTGCGGGTTGGAATGGGAAGATTGCAGGCTGTTAACCGGGGAAGCAGCGACAAACTCAGACGACTGAGATCTGACCGTTTGCCCCTGAACGATGATCAGCAAGGCCACGAAAAGCCAGGCCCAGGTGACTCTTGTTAGAGCAGTCTGACGAAACAAAGGCCCCTCCTATCCTTTGAACGGCACCGTGTTCGAAACAACCCCCGATGCACCAGCGTGCGCCCGTGCACTTTAATTCACGACGAATTGAGGCCATTTTCACACAGGTACCCAGAGAATTGCAACTCTAAGGACAGGGACAGAGAATCCGACAAAAGACCGTATCTGAAGATCTCGGCGTTCACCGTATTCTCCCCCGGAAGTGTAGTGCAGGGGTGCTATAGTGCGGTGATGGTGTGGTGCAGGGGTGCTGTATTTTGGCGGGTAGGGGCAGACGACGGCTGTGCGCCCACCTCCAGGAGGTCGCTCATGGATCGGCCCCTGTCTCCAAAGAGAATAGATTGATGCCTACTTCCCCTTACCGCCGCCTGCTCATTCCCATCTACCTGCCTTCGCTTCTGTTGTCCGTCAGCCAGCAGGCACTTCTCATCCTGTTACCCCTCTACGTCCTTGAGCTGGAAGGGGGTGCCGCCTTTGCCGCGGTCGTGGTCGGACTTCGAGGGCTGGGCATGCTGTTATTTGACGTCCCGGCCGGGATGATGGTCTCTCGGTTCGGCGACAAACCGTCGATGATGGTGGGCCTTGTCTGCATGACCGTCACCGGAATATCCCTCGCCCTGGTGGACAACTTGTGGCTCCTGACGCCTTTCGTCATCCTCTACGGAGTGGGCTCGGCTGCCTGGATGCTGGGACGCCTCTGCTACATGACCGATGCCTTCGACATTGCTGAAAGGGGCCGTGCCCTGTCCGTCATTGGAGGTCTCATGCGCCTGGGAGCCTTTGCCGGCCCCGCCATAGGAGGCGCCACGGCCCAGTTCCTGGGCTACAACGTCGCTTTTCTGGGTGCCGGCGTGGCCTCAGCCATGGCGATGGCGTTGGTGTGGGCGTTCGCCCAGAACGTTCGTCCCGACCTGGGCCAGCGAGGTCCCTACCTGGCTCAGTTGATCCAGATTGTCAACTCTCACCGGAGGAGCTTTGCCACGGCCGGCTTCGCCTCCCTGGGGATCCAGTTGATGAGATCAGGACGGCAGCTCTTCATCCCCCTGTTCGGGGCCGCTGTGGGTCTGGACGCAGCGGTCATCGGGGGCATCTATTCCCTCTCCTCGGCACTGGACATGTCGTTGTTTTATCCCGCGGGTCTGGTGATGGACAGGTGGGGCCGAAAGTGGCTAACGGCTCCAGCCATGGCCCTGTTTGCCTTCGCTCTCACGCTGTTCCCCCTGGTGACGGGATTCTATTCCCTGTTGGGTGTCGCCTTGCTGCTGGGACTGGCCAACGGATTCACTGCGGGAATTGTGATGATCCTGGGAGCAGACCTGGCGCCGCAGGATCTTCGGGGTGAATTCCTGGGTATCTGGCGGTTGATTGGGGATCTGGGGTGGGGTGGAGGCCCTTTGCTGATCGGGGTGCTGGTGGAAGCGGTGAGCTTGACTGCGGCAACCTTCGCAGTCGCAGGGATCGGCTTTCTCGGGCTGGGGGTCCTGGTCCTCTTTATGGAGGAGACCCTGCGCTCTTCCCGGCCGAAGTCAGACGACGGTTCAAGTTGAGAAGCAGGCACGACCGATCTCGTCGATGTGTCGATGATCGGTCCCACATCGTCCTTGCGCAGGTCAAAGGTAGCGAAATAAGGCAATTCCAGGTTTTCGTGAAAGATCAGAGCCGTCTCCAGTCCGCCGTCGGTCAGAAACGGCTTCCCGGAAAGCTGGGGTAATTGGCCTCGATACCCTGCCATGAGTTGCCCCGTCGCCTCAGGTTGAGTCCTCCGGAGCCCTCAGTAGTGAGGAAAGCTGCGACTCAGCGGCCCATTCATCGGATAGCGAATGATCTTCTGCTGAACGATCGCCTCGGACGGGACTAGAGCAAGGGTTCGAATGACTTCCCTGTAAATCGGCGCCCATCCTTCCCGAC
>JAZFRU010000199.1:0-7571 GCA_036445815.1 Acidobacteriota bacterium
GGGTGACGAAGGCGGTACTCCCCTGGTTTCACTGGGACTGAGCGGATTGATCGGCGGCTTGCTGGGGGCCGGCCTGATCCTGGTCGCTGGAAAAAACGGTAAGAAATCCCACCAAACGTAAGAATCCTTGGTGTGCAGTCAACCCACCAGGGGCTGCGAACCCTTGGGGTGCAGAAGGATCGGTGTGCTATCTTGGTATTCATAGGGTTTCGATTGAGAGTTCGGGATCGTTTTCGGAGGTATTTCAATGAGTAGATGGTTAACGACAGTGGCGGCTTTTTCCCTTCTTCTCTCGGGCTGTAGTCAGACCCAGGGAACCGACTCAGCATCCAAGGACTTGATCGTTGGACAGGTTCTTTCTTTCACTGAACCGGTTGCGGTTGGAAATCCCGAGGACAACCCGTCCGACCCCTACATCCGAACAGGTCCCAACGGGAAGGTGTATCTGAGCTGGACTGAGGAGGCCGAAGGCGAGGAAGGACGCAATGTCTTTTTAGCCACACTGGCCAGTGACGGCAAGGTGTCGGGCGAACCCCGACAGATGAACGACCAGTTCGGGGAGATTTCCTCCCACGGCGGCGAAAATCTGGCCAAATTCACCATCGACTTGAACGGCGGCGTGGCAGGGATCTGGATGAAGCCGCTCCCTGAATACCACACCGGTGAAATGCGCTTTTCTCATGCTGACCCCGATGGAGTCTTTTCTGCGGCAGCTACCCTGAACAACGACAGCAAAGCGGTCAACCACGCCTTCTCCACGATCACGACCGGACCCGACGGCAAGGTGTATGCCGCCTGGATCGACGGCCGCAACCGGACCGACTCCCAGGACGATCGCCAGCAGATGTTCATGTCAGTCTCCGAAGATGGCGGTCGAAGCTACGGCGAAAACCATCTCATCGCCAGTGGAGTCTGCCCCTGCTGCCGGCCCAACATCGCCTTCCTTGATGGTGGGGAGACCCTGGTCGTCTCTCACCGTTTCGTGGTCAAACCGGAAAATGTCCGCAACCACGTACTGATTCGCTCCACCGATGGAGGTAAGACCTTCAGTGAACCCGTGGTGATCAGTGACGACGGATGGACCAGTGAAGGTTGTCCCCACGCCGGAACCTCGATGACCGCCGACAGCCGGGGGACAATCCATTCGGTCTGGTGGACCGGCGGCCGAACGGATGAGGAAGCGGGTATTTACTACACTCACTCCGAAGACGGGGGCCAGAGCTTTCTCCCCAGACAGCTCATCACCAAGGCTTCTCCCAAGAGGGTTCTGCACACCCAGGTGAGGACCGACAGCGACAACACCCTTTACGCCGTCTGGGTCAATATCCAGGATGAAAAGCCTCAAATTTTCCTGGCCCATCGTCGGACCGAGGCAACCGAATGGAGCCCGATTGAGCAACTGAGCGACGGCACTCAAAATGCCCTGTATCCCATGTTGGCCATTGACGAGGACCGCCTCTACGTCAGCTGGACCGAAAAGAAGGGAGAAACCTCCCAGGTCAGGGTACGCACGGCCCTTCTGTCAGATAATTAGAATGGATCTCAGGCGACACTCCCCTGGACTTTTTTGGCTGCTGTTGCTGGCCGGATGTTCCAACAGCGAGTCTGTGGTTCCGGCCACCAGCCTCGAACTGGATTCTATTGCCCTGGATGAGCTGGGAATCATTTCCCCCGGCTCTCCCGAGCCGGGCGGACAGGCTCCAGACTTTGCCCTCCGGGATCTGGAAAAAGAAGTCGTCAAACTCTCTGACTTTCGAGGGCAACCCGTCATCCTTAATTTTTTTGCCTCCTGGTGCCTTCCCTGCATGGCCGAGATGCCTTTAATTCAGGAGGCTCATCTCCGAGCTGAAACGCAAGGCTACGCCGTCCTGGGAATAGCCGTACAGGACAGCCGTCAAGCGATTCGCTCCTTATCCGAATCGATGGGCCTGACCTTTCCCGTGGTTTTTGACGGAGACAATTCGGTGGGCCTGGCCTATGAGGTCATCGGCCCTCCTGCTACCTTCTTCATTGACGGCACCGGCAAGATCGTCTCTTCGGTTCTGGGCGTCATGGACCCGGAAGAACTGGAAAACGAACTGAAGAAACTGACAGGTTGAGAACGCCTTCCCCTTCAGTTACCCTGACCTTGCCCAATCACGATTACCTGGAAGTCCTCGCGATGAACGCGTGTTTCCGATGACAACCCTTTGATATGGCTGAAAAACCCAAACTGCAATCCAGCGGAATCAGCGTTGACTATTTCCAGGCTCGACTCGGCAAAACGGTGCGTGCACTCTCTCAAATCGATCTCACTGTCAATGAGAACCAGTTCGTCAGCATCGTAGGTCCCAGCGGCTGCGGTAAAACCACTTTTCTCAATGTGGTGGCCGGGGTGATCGTTCCCAGTGAGGGTGAGCTGTCTCTGAATGGGCTTCCAGTCAAGGGACCGGGGACCGATCGGGCCGTGGTGTTCCAGCAGGCATCGCTGCTTCCCTGGAGAACGGTGCTGCGAAATGTCCTTTACGGGTTCGAGTGTCAGGAAAGAGACACCACTTCGGCCCTTCCCAGAGCCAATGAACTGCTGGAAATAGTCGGCTTGACGGGTTTTGAAAATCACTACCCTCATGAACTCTCCGGAGGCATGCAACAGCGTGTCAATCTGGCGCGGGCGCTTCTCATTGATCCCGATCTTCTGCTCATGGATGAGCCCTTCGCTTCCCTCGATGCCCAGACACGGGAGATCATGCAGGGAGAGCTGCTCAACATCTGGCAAAAGACCCGCAAGACGGTGCTCTTTATCACCCATCAAATTGACGAGTCGGTTTTCCTCTCCGATCAGGTGATTGTGTTCGGCTCTCGCCCAGGCCAGGTGAAGGCAAGTATCTCCATCCCCTTCCCAAGACCGCGCGAGCTTTCTCTGAAACGCAGGCCTGAGTTCCTCGACTATGTGGATCAGATCTGGGGTTTGATCGAGAGTGACGTGCGTTCGGCGACCCGCGGCGAAGAGTAACCACAGAGACTCGGTTTTCTTACCACAGAGACACAGGGGCACAGAGAACTCTTTTTTTCCACCCTGCTCTTTATGGTTGAGAGTAAAAAACCTCTCTGCCCTGTGTCTCTGTGCCTCTGTGGTGAAATTTCTTATCTGTGTCTCTGTGGTGAAAGGCCTTTAGCGCATCATGAGATTCGGCAACCAGAGCACCAGTTCAGGGAAGATCACCAGCAAAATCAGTCCCAGCAGTTCCAGGAGAATAAAGGGAAGAATCGACCTGTAGATGTCTCCCATCGTGATCCCTGGTGGAACCACTCCCTTCATGTAAAACAGATTCATTCCAAAGGGAGGGGTGATGAATGCCAGTTCCATGTTGACCGTAAAGAGCACGCCAAACCAGATCAGATCAAATCCCAGTTCCTGTGAGAGAGGCAAGAAAACGGGAAGGGTGATCATCATGATTCCGATGGGATCAATGAACATTCCCAATAAAAACAAGACCAGTTGCATGGTCAGCAAGATCAGCCAGGAACTGACCTCCAGGCCCGATATCAGCTCCAGGATATAGCCACCAGCTCCGATTGCCGCATAGATGTGGGAAAAGGACTTCGCGCCCAGGACGATCCAGCCCACCATGACCGACAGCTTGAATGCCTCTATCGTGGACTCCTTCAGCATCTTCCAGGACAGGCTTTTTTTGATGGCTGCACAGATCAGGGCGCCGAAGGCACCGATGGCCGAAGCCTCCGTGGGTGTCGTCACTCCGGTGTAGATCGTTCCGAGAACCAGCATCACCAGAGCCACCGGAAAAATGACCGCCTTGATGAGCTTCAGCTTCTGGCCCCAGGAGATTTTTTCGTCCTCTGGAATCGAGGGACCGATGCTGGGCTGGAGCTGAGCTCTGATCCCGATATAGGCAACGAAAAGCGCACAGATGACCAGGCCCGGGACGACACCTGCCATGAACAACTTTCCTACCGAGGCCCCCGACAGGCTGGCGAAGACGATCATGATTATGCTGGGAGGAATAAGGATCCCCAGGGAACCTCCTGCTGAGATGCAGCCGAGAGCGATATCTTTCCGATAGTTGCGTCTCAACATGGAAGGCAGGGCCACCAGCCCCATGGTGACGGTTCCTGCCGCACTCACCCCCGACATGGCTGCGAAGACGGCGCAGATCAGGACGGTTCCCATGGCCAGCCCACCCTTCAGCGCCCCCATCCAGTGGTACATCATTTCGTATAGATCATCCGCGATGCCCGAACGGGCCAGGAAATTAGCCATCAAAACGAAGAGTGGTAAGGCGACCAGGGTATAGGAGGTCCAGGAAGAAAAGGCGGTCGTGGTCAGGAGAAAGAGAGCTGCTGGCCCCATCTCCCACAGGGCCAGGACCACCGCAGTGGCACCCAATCCGAATGCCAGAGGAAGACCGGTGAGAAGCAACGAGGCCAGCAGGATGAAAAGAATCGCGGTAACGATTCCAACACTCATGGCTCTTGATCCTGTCTGCCGGCAGCGACTCTGCCTGAAAGTTCCTTTCTACCCGTCAGAGCGGTCATCACATCCCGAATCAGCTTGGCCAGTCCTTGCATGAGGAGAAGCACGATCCCCAGGGTCATGACGATGTATACCGGATAGATGGGAGGCCCCCAGTAAGTGGGAGAGTGCTCCAGATTGACGACCGCATCAACAGTGGTCATCCAGGTCGATCGAAGTAGTGCAACGATGAAAAGGAAAAAAAAGAGCGAGGTGACGACATCAAACAGGGCACGAATCCGAGTACTGAGGCGTCCGTACAGGATGGCCACATTGACGTGCCCTCCGTGAAGCAGTAAATAGCCTCCTCCCAGCACCGTCGTCGCGAGAAAAAAATACTGGGAGGTTTCCATGGCCCAAATGGTGGGCTGTCTCAGCAGGTATCGGGCCACCACCTCCCATGTCATGACCAACATCATGGCCGGAATAAGATAGGCACTTAACCGGCCGGCCCAATCGCTGGCCGCATCAATTGCTCCGAGAACCCGTCTCAGGTATTTCAATTTCAAATGGGAGTCTCCCCGGGGAAAACGAAGAAAGGTCAAAAGGAAGTGATGGGACTGCCTTTCTCGGTCAGATACTCTCTCATCAAAGCGATGATCTCTGCAGATTTAGGACTTCTGGCGGCGGCCGTGGCCAACAAAGGGGCGGCCGCCTGGAGGATTCCCGCATACTCCTCATCGGGCAGATTGACCACAGTCACTCCATGTTCTCGCTGGGCCAGCTCCGTGATCTCATTGATCTTCTGAGTGATGGCCTCCACGTAATGGTGCATGGCTTCTTCTGCAGCCTCATCCACCACTTGCTTCAGATCTTCAGACAGAGCATTGTATGCCTCCAGATTGACATACATGTCTCCCGCAACCTGACCAAAGGGTGGACCCAGAATGCCCTTGGCGACGTCCCAGAGATTGATGGTGCCGATGGTGTAGGAGGGCATGATGACTCCATCAACGGTCCCCGTTTGAAGAGCGATGTAGACTTCAGCCGGTGCCAGAGTGACGGGTACGGCGCCCAGGTTGGTAATCAGATCGGGAGCCGCCCCACTGCCTCTGATCTTGAGCCCCCTGACCTGCTGGAGCCGGTTGATCGGTTCTCTTGAGATCAGGACCAGAGGAGAGGGGCCCAGCGATTTGAGAAGATGCACGCCCCTCTCTCGATAAGCGGCATCCAGGATCTGGTAAACGGCGCCGTCCCGATAATAGATGTAAAAATCGACAAAGTCATCGAGATTGGAGAAGGTGCCGAACAGACCCTGTTCGATATACGCCTCGGGCACCTGCTTGAGATTATAGCCTCCGACTCCCATTCCCATCTCGATGGCGTGCTTTTCCACCGCGCTGAACTGCTCATAGGCGTCGACGATGGTCCCGGGGGGGAAAATCTGAATTTCAAGACGGCCGCCACTTCTCTCTTTGACCAGATCGGCGAATTTGGCGAACTGGTCGGTATACTGCCAGCTGCTGGATGAAATTCCAGACTGCGCCCTCCACCGTATGGTTCCATCACCCCTACTGGTGCCACCTGAGCAACCCGCCAGCACCAACGTCCCTACCAGGAAGAAGAGGACCATCAAGTTTTTCGTCGACATCGGCTTCATCTATTGCCTCCAACTGTTCATCTTCGAGCCCCGCCCATGAATTCCCTATTCTAAGTCACACCCGACACGGGAGACTACCCTGACATCTCAAAAATAAACTTGCCAGCAGATGTTTTCCAGGATAACTTTCCAGTCATCGTTTACATTGACACCTTTCCTTTCTTCAACCCACAGGAGATTTGAGATGATGAAGTTTGCCCAGCTGGCCTTGTCCGGCCTTCTGATTGTTTCGCTCCCTTCCTGCGGCAGCGGCGACATCCCGGCCGCACTGGCCCCGGATACCATTCTCCACAACGCCAGGATTGTAACCGTGGACGAGAATTTCTCCATGGCCCAGGCGGTTGCCATTAAAAACGGCCGCCTGATCGCCGTGGGATCGGACAGCCAGATCCTCGCTCTGGCTGGAGCGAATACGGAGACCCTCGACCTGGAGGGGAAAACGGTCCTGCCAGGTTTCTATGACAGTCACGTCCATATTGCCGGTGCAGCCGGGGAAGCACCCGATCCCTTGAGCAATCAAATGAGCAAGGCAACCTCCATTGCTGAGGTGATGGAACTGGTTCGCCAGAAAGTGACCGCCGCATCACCTGGAGAGGTGGTCCGTTTTACTCAGGGACCGGGACGGGCGGAACAGCTGGAGGAAAAGCGCTGGCCCAACCGCTGGGATCTCGATCCCGTGTCACCCGACAACCCGGTCCTGATCAACCGGATCGCGGCTGACTACGTGTGGATAACCAACAGTCAGGGACTGGCCGCTGCCGGCATCAAACGAGGCAGTCGCCAACCCTACCAGGATGGACTCTTCGGGCGTTATGAAGTGGACTCCAGAAGCGGAGAACCCACCGGTGTTGTCATGGGCCGCGCCGCCCAGCACATTCTCAGAGAAGCCATGAACGTCTACTCCACCGAAGAGCTGAGAGAGAACATCGCCGCAGCCGTGGAGGAGCATGTCATCCCATACGGCATCACCACCTACGCCGACCCCCTGACCGCCAGCACCAACCAGCCCACTCAACATGCCTATCAGCAGCTCATGCAGCGAGAGGGAAAATTGCCCGCCCGGGTGAACCTCATGATTCGTCTCCCGGTCCGGTCTCAGTCTACCCAAGACAATCTGGATCTGATTCGAGGCCTGCTCTATTCTCCTCCGCTGGTCACCGATTTTCTCCGAGTAGGGACCTTCAAAATCAGCCTGGACAAGGGTAGACCCGGCGACAAGCCGTATATCGTGCCGGAGGAAACCGGAAAGGCAGTCCTCATTGAGGCCCACAGAAGAGGATGGCAGCTGTATGTTCACATCACCACCCCCGAAACCTTTGACTACGCCAGTGAGGCAATGGAGGAAGCCTATCGACTCTATCCTCGTGAAGATGCCCGGCACATTTTCACCCACGTCGGGATGCCGACCCAGGAGAATCTGGAGACCATGAAGCGGCTGGGGATCATCGCGGACTTGCAGGT
>JAZFRU010000200.1:0-2183 GCA_036445815.1 Acidobacteriota bacterium
TCACGATTTCGTTACCTCGCCCTTACAGGGCTCCTATGAATACGGAGCTTTCAACCCAGGGCTCACGCCCTGGGCTATTTTCATGCCGCCCCTTCAGGGCTCCAGAGCGGTGAGTTCGGAGTGTTCCGTGTCAAGAATATCCTGAGAATTAACACGCCGAAGTGCCTCCCACATTCCGGATCCACGTTAAACGTTAAACGTCAGTGTAGCTACTCCACCTGATACTGCCGGCACTCGACACCGGCTTCCTGTAATAATTTGAAGGAGGTTTCATTGAGGGGGTAATCCTGGTTGTACACCACTTCCAGGATGCCCGCATTGATGATCATCTTGGTGCAGGTGAGGCAAGGAGCAAAGGTCGTATACAGCGTCCCGTCTTTCACGCTTACCCCATGAAAGGCAGCTTGCGTTATGGCGTTCTCCTCTCCATGAGAACAGAGACATTCTTCCAGACGGGTTCCGCTGTCGGCCAGATCATTGCAACGAGGACAGCCACCCTCAAAACAATTCCTGGTTCCGCGGGGTGTGCCGTTATAACCGGTGGAGATCACTCTTTTGTCCCGGATGATGACGGCGGCAACCTTCCGCTTCACACAATTGCTTCTCAGCGAAGCCACCTTGGCCATCTTCATGAAATACTCGTCCCAATCGGGACGCTCGAGCTGGCCCATCAGGCGCTTCAACAGCTTCGAGATGCTCCCCTCCAGTTCCTCCAGGGATCCGTTGTTGGCGATTGTGAAATCGGCCATCTGTTCAACTGCCTGCAGTTGCTGGCCATGCCAATCTTCAGCCGCGACTTCACGCCCCTCAACTTCCATGAATTCCTCCAGGGTCGTGGCGTCCTTTTCACGCCCGCGGTCCCGGACACGCTCAAAGCGCACTGTCGGTTCCGCCTGGACACAGATGAGTCGGAAATTGGAACGTGTCTTGAACTTCTTCACTTCATCGGGGTGGCGGAATGAGTCAACAACGTAGTTCTTGTCCTCTTCGATTTTCTCCAGAATGCGCTCCGCCAACACGCTCGTCCCTCCCTGGGAACGCAGTTCAGTGCCTGCCTCGATCAACCGTTCGCGGGTGACTTCCAATCCCCGCTTCGTGACTTCTTCGCGAATCACATCAGACAAAGAATGGGGATAAAAACTCTTGTGCTGGAGAAATTTAACCGCCTCTCCTTTTCCCGATCCGTTGCGTCCAGTCAATCCGATAATCATGATTCTTTTATAACACAGTCCTCGGGTACTTCCAGGCTCTGCTCTGATGGCCCTCCCCTCCCACAAAACAGCCCGCAGAAGGGCAGGGAGCAGGGGGGTTGAGGCCCTATTTCCCCTGGACCATCTGGCGAATGGCTTCCACCACTTCCGGGTTGGCAAGCGTCGTCACGTCCCCGACATCGGAATGGTTGGAAATAGCGGCCAGAACTCGGCGCATAATCTTTCCCGAGCGGGTCTTGGGCATGTCCGGAACAATGTACACGTGCTTGGGCCGGGCGATCTTGCCAATATCCCGTTCAATCACCTTGATCACGGCCTGGTCGATACCCTCATCTTCTTCATGGCCTGGCTTCAAGGAAACATAAATATCGGGCACCTTGCCCTTGACCTCATCCGCTACCGGAACCACCGAGGCCTCGGCCACCTCAGGGAGGGTCAGACAGGCAGATTCCAGTTCCTTGGTTCCCAACCGGTGTCCGGCCACGTTGATCACATCATCGATCCGGCCCAGGATTCTGAAGTAGCCATCGTCCGATTGCGTGGCCGCATCACCCGTGAAGTAGGGCCAATCTCGCCAGTCCTTGCTGTTCTTATCCTTGCAATACTTTTCATAATATTGCTGAACGTACCGGTCACGGTCTCCCCAGATGGTCTGAAACCCCCCGGGCCAGGGGTTCTGGATACAGATATTTCCGGCCACCCCACTCCCCCCTTCAACTTCCTTTCCGTCTTCGTCGTAGATGACGGGGTGAATGCCGGGCATGCTGGGACCGGCACTTCCCGGCTTCATGGGATGGATCGCGGGAATGGTACTGCAAAGAAACCCTCCCGTTTCGGTTTGCCACCAGGTGTCGACGATGGCCGCCTCCCCCTTGCCAACAGATTCGTGATACCACCTCCATACGGTCGGCTCGATCGGCTCACCCACCGTTGTCATGTGCTTGAAGTGGTAGTTATACTTCTGGGGCTCGT
>JAZFRU010000201.1:0-15759 GCA_036445815.1 Acidobacteriota bacterium
CTATGGGCTGGCTCTGTTATTCGGGTATGTCTCCATCCATTCAGCCGTTCAGAAACTACTCCTATCGAAGCGGCCGATAGCTGAGATGATGGGAGTCCACCTGGTGGTGGCGGCGGGCCTTGTCCTGATGGTCTGGGCTTTCACGATCGGTTATTCCGCCTGGTGCGATCTTCGGCTGCGACGCGTCGACCAGCAAGATCAAGAAAAGATCCTGGCTCAAAGACTTTTTTACGGTGGGATTCTCCACCACGTGAATTGCGGGATGGCCGTCCTGGCCTTCATGGCTCTCCTGCAACTGTCTCTGATGAGCATGGGGATGAAACCGGACAAGGTTGGGGTCCTTTCGCTGGCCGCATTCGGGCTTCTGGCCCTATTCTTTGCTCTCGCAACGGCCATGTATCGGATTCCTCTGTGGAGCTATATATCATTAATTGCTCTCGGTCTGGGAGTGCCGAAACTGATCGGCTTGGTCGGTTTCCCATGGCCCAGAGGACCTGCGGATGGAATTGCCCTGACAGCACTGGGATTTCTATTGGCCTGGATGGCGAGCCGTCTATGGAGGTTCACCCAGCCGATTATCCAGGGAACGGCCCTGGATTTCATTCTATCGCCCTGGCTTGACTCGCCGCAGCCGTATCCTTTGACAACCCTGCGTCATCTTTGGGCAAGACCTCTGCTCAACTTTTCCCTCTTTCTTGCGCTGGTGGGAATGTTGCTGCTTCCATCGAGCTGGGAGATGGGACTGGCTTTTCCCATGGTAGCGACCCTTTGGTTGTCTGCCGGGATTTGCGGACTGGCCGCCTGGATGTATCGCGCGCCGATTTTGACCTATCTGGCGGCTGGAGCCCTGTGGATGAGTGTTGATCCTTTACTGACACTGGCCGGAAGACCGGCTATGGAGCATGGAAATGCAGCGATCCTGCTGGCCCTGGTCTTTTGGGCCGGCAGTCTCCTGGCCGAGTGGGGTTTTCCAGCCCCCTCAGATTCCCAGAAGACCGAGGATAAGGAGGAGCCCTTTGACGGATCCTCCGTGTACGAGGTCCCGCTGACTCGGTCTGCTGCCCTGGTCTCCCTGCTGGCAGCCATCCAGGCCTGGTCCTGGTTGGAGGGAGGACCGTGGCAACCGACTCTTCTTATCGCCTACCTGGGAGCAGCTTTGGTTCTCTTCCTCTCAGCCCGGAACATGCAGAAGGCCGAGCGAAGTACCGAGGCCGTCTGCCTGGTCTACCTGGCGGGTTTGTGTCTCGGGACAGCCACCATGACGACCCTCTCGATGCACTGGGAGGGTACCGCTCTGGGGGTGGGTACCGCCGGGTTCTCTCTGGTCCTGGTGTGCGTGGGGCTGGCCCTGGGGAACAACTCACTTTGGCCTGAGACCGGGGAGCTGAAGAGCGACACTCTTGGCCGTCTCTACGGAGAGCCCCTGGTTCATCTGGCACTGGTCTTCCCACTTCTGGCGATTGCAACGGTCCTGGACCATTCGGGCCTATTTCAAGTCGTCGAGATGGAGGCCCTGGCCACCCTTCTCTTGACCCTGGGGGCAGGGGCAGGAGTGACCTTCCTGTTGGCGGCTGTGACCTACTGGGCAGCGGTGCGTGCCACCGGTGAGGAAATCTGGCTTCATCCAGCCATCATCCTGGGCGGTCTGTCGGTGGTGGTTTTGGCACAGGGGCTATTTCAGTTCGCTCCCGGAGGCTTCCTCTTCATCACCCTCATGGTGATGAATCTACTGCTCGGACTTGCCCATCTGGCACTGCGAGACCGAGACCGATTCAATGCCCTGTGTGGCGTCCCTGGGGCTAATTGCGAGAAGGTCCTTTTACTGTGGCCTCGCCTCGCAACGGTGGGAGTAGTCCTGGGCCAGGGGGTCTACTTTGTTCTCATTATCATCGGTGAATTAGGGGAAATCGACCCTCACTGGTCAGGACTGGGAACTCCCCTGCTGGCGGCCCTATTTTTCTTGCATCTTTTCTATCTGGAAAAAGAGGCAGGCAGTGTTCATCTTTTGATCGCAACCAGTCTCACCGGCGGTCTCTGGCTGGCGGCCCTGGGATGGTTGACGGTGGATATAGCACTGGCCCTGCTGGGTCTCTTATGGCTGATTGTGGCCGCTGTTCTGATGCGAAAGGCGAGATATGGGATGCCGGGCAATGAGGGCTTCCAGCTGGATGGTGAAGAACGTGATCGCCTGATCCAGTTGCTGAAAAACTGGGTCGGAGCCTTGCTCCTTCTTTCGGTGTCGTTGACGATCCCCATCTGGGGTGGACTCGCGCCGCGCTTTCCCAATACCGGTCTCAGCCTGCTGCTGGTGACCTTCGGCTGCATGGCGGCGGGCTACCTGTGGCGAAGCGCCGCGCTTGAGGCGGCAGCGGCTATCTTATTTCTGGGAAGTGTCTGGACCACGGCGATTTGGAGGGCCGGTCTTCCCGAAATCATGCCGCAACTGGGTCTGGTCACGGTCGTGTTGGCCGGAGGCTACCTCTTCTTGTCTCGAATTCTGTACCGCACAAAACCCGTTGAAGGAGAGGATTCTTTTGCCATGGCCACCGCTCGGGGACTGCTCGGCGTGGCCGTGGCCTTCACCGTGGTTTCGGCTGTCATGGCTTTCAACACAGGGATGACGGGGCCCACCAACCTGTGGGTCGCACTCACCATGGTTCTGACCGCTTGCTGCTGGCTCTACCTGGCCTGGGATCACACACTCGCGGTGCTGGTCTACCTGTCGGAAGCAGCGATCGCATGGACATACCTTTATCTTTTCGAGTGGGTCTTTGGAGTACCTTTCGGGCCCGATTTCGGTCGGGCTCTGGGGGTCGTCGCTCTGAGCTTTGTTTTCTTTGGCCTCAATATCCTGGTGGTCCGTGCAGGGATTGAGAAACTTGCCGTCTTCGTGGGTCCGAGTTATTACACGGCCCTGTTTCTTCCCATAACACTGTGGTGGGTGATCCCACGCCAACAGGAACCCGCCTCCCTGGTGATCTTCGCGGCTGCCTCGTTTTACATGATGGTTGCCCACAGGGCCCGGGCCGTATGGGCCCTGTACCTGCCTGCACTGCTGTACAACGTGGCCCTTTACATCTGGATCCCTGAAGCAAGTGAAACCACGGGACTCCTGCAACTCTACGTGATTCCTGCGGCTTTGACCGTGTTGATCTTCGCCCATCTTCACAAGGGCGATCTGACGCAGGAAGCTCTGGCGGGAATTCGCATTGCCGCATCGGCAGCCATTCTGGCCGTATCCACCCTGGAGGTTCTTTTGAGTCCCGGCCTTCTGCACTTCAGCGTGGAACTGATTATGACCCTTCTGGCCATCATGCTTGGGATCGCATTTCGCATCCGGGCCTTCGTCTACACTGGATTTGCCTTCCTGGTAATTGGCGTTACCAGTCAGTTGAGCCTACAGATTCAGGACCAGGCAGGAATCGCCCGGGCGGTGATTCTGATTGCAGTCGGCATGATGGTGTTGATGGCGATGGTCTTCTTCAATATCAAACGCGAGGAGATCCTGCGACAATATCGTTATTTCATGATGAGCCCGGAGTGGGAGTAGCTGGAGGGAATAAACCAAACCCAGGGTTGCCCTGGTCAATCAATAGGAGGTCCCATGTCGTCATCATACTTTTCACCTGACTACGCCAGCGCAAGAGATCGATTCTGTCAGGCCGCAACTGAGGCCGGAGCGAGGCTCGACGAACTCACCCTGAAGGCCCGAGGGCCACAGCAGGAGAAACTGACCATCAACCTGGCCTGGCTGGGTGCCGAAAATCCGGATCGGGTCCTGCTGCACACCTCAGGAGTTCATGGAGTCGAGGGGTTTACTGGATCGGCCATTCAGCTCCAGCTTCTGCAACGGCCCCCTGAACTATCTGAATCCGATGCCCTGGTGGTGGTGCATGGGATCAACCCCTACGGGATGGCCTGGGGGCGACGCTTCAACGAAAACAATGTCGATTTGAACCGTAACTTTTTGACGGCGGGAGAACCATTTGAAGGTGCGCCAGAGGGCTATCGCCTGCTGAACGCATTGCTCAACCCTGAAAGTCCGCCCCGAAAATGGGATATGTTTTATCCACGGCTGGTGGGGTTCATCCTGCGATACGGATTCAACAACCTGAAGCAAGCCATTGCGGGTGGGCAGTATCACTATCGGAGAGGTTTGTTTTTTGGCGGACACCAGCTTGAAGAAGGTCCTGCCTTACTGCTGGACTGGTTCAAGGGGCACTTCCACGGGGTAAAGCGCATCGGTGCCATTGATATCCATACAGGACTGGGAAAATACGGAATCGATTCCCTGTTGGTTTCCTATGGTTCCGACACGGAAATCTTTAACACACTCCGGGATCGACTGGGCGATCGGATTACACCTCAAGGGCCGAGCGGTGTTGCTTATCTCATCCAGGGGCTCTTTATAGAAGCTTTGGAGCGTGAGATTCCTGATGCAGATTGGACCTGCATGGTTCAGGAGTTTGGGACCTACCCCGGCCTGCCCATGTTGAATGCCCTGCGCCAGGAGAATCGATGGCACCATTTCGGTCGAAAAGACCAGCTGGATCATCCCGTCAAACAACAACTTTTGCGGCGCTTTTCCCCGAATGATGTCACCTGGCAAAACCAGATCTTGAAACGGGGAAAGGAACTCATCGACAATATGGCGGCCCTGGTATTGGATCGTTGAGGTCGGTCCTCATGTTGGCGCAGTGATCTTCATGCAATTGAAAATGACTTCGGTTCTTTACGGAGCTCTCTTGATCGGTCTTCTGAGTTTCTTGAGCTTAAGCCTCCTTCCCCGCCGGACTACCGAAGAGACGCATCCCTCTTCTCCGGAATCCGGGGAAATGAATTCCAAGACTCCCCAAAGAGCCGTCATTTTCATCCCCGGGTTCTACGGATCGGCCCTGAAAAACAGCCAGACTTCCGAACGGATCTGGCTAACAGCATCGGAAGCCCTGTGGGGATCCTCCACGCTGGCGCTGGATGAAGGCGGGCTTGCCATCCCGAAAACGATCGACCTGGTCCCGGACGGCATCCTTCGCAAGGTACGGGCGATTCCCTTTCTCTGGGAAGAGGACATTTACGATTCAATTCTCAAGAAACTGGAAGGACGGCTCGGGGAATCCGCACGGATCATCCCCTTTGCTTATGACTGGCGACGGAACAATCTCAAAGCCGTGGCTCAGTTGGGACAACTCATCGACGAACTGCTCCGTGAGGGAACCCCGTCCATCTCCATTGTTGCCCACAGCATGGGCGGACTGATCACCGCCTACTATCTTAGATATGGGACGACAGATCCTGCCACCAAATCACCCAGGGAAACCTGGGAGGGTCTCGAGAAAATCGATCGAGTGGTCCTGGCCGGAGTTCCCTTCCGGGGATCCATGCTCCGACTTCGGGAAATGCAATCCGGGGCAAGATTCGGTCTCAACAAGACCCTGGTGACGCGCGAAGCGGCCTCATCTTTCCCCTCTTCCTATCAATTGCTGCCCCTTATCGGGGACTCTCTGATTCTATCTCAGAATCTGGCTCCCATTCCCCATGCCCTGTCCGATCCCGAGAATTGGGCCCAGCATGGATGGGGTTTATTCGGAGTGCCGGAATTAAGCCCAACGGCACTGGAGCATCGCCGGCACTTTACCGAACGAGTGCTCGGACAAGGAAAGCGATTCCTTCAATGGATCAACCACCCGTCGGAGGGAACCGAGAAGCTTCCCTCAAGACTGTTGCATATTTACGGCAAGGGGACTCTGACTCTGGCCCGGGCCGTCGTGGTGAAGGACGATGAAACGAACAGACCCATGCTCATCTTTGACGAATCCGATATGAGAAAGCATTATCCCGAGACTCCCCCAGGCCTGTTACTTGAAGATGGTGATGGGAGCGTCACCGTTGAATCGGCCGCTTTGCCCGAGGTCCTTGAGGCAAAGTTTCATAGTGTCTCCTCATTTGAGACTTCCAACCTGCACGCAGATATATTCAAAGACCCGGAGGTGAAAAATAAAGTATTCGCTTTTCTGGAGGAGGATCCTGATTGAATTCAGGAGGCTTTATAAGTGCTCGAAGTCCACTCACTGATTGCCGCTAAAATTAGACAGACCCAGGTTCCCCGAACTCAGCCTGCAATCGCTCACGCATCGGGGTCCACCCGTCTCCTGTGGCAAGGGTGGCGTAGTGCCGGTGAACCGACTGCTCCATGCATTTAGCGAAGACGAACTCGCGAAAAAAGAGGTCATCCTTCGGAAAGGAGCGCCGGGCGCTCTGCAACCGACTGGCCGCCGGTCCCGGCAAACGGGCCAGGAGGTAAGCGTCCCCCTGTCCCAGAAAGGTGGGAACCAGGTGGAAGTTTCGGTAATGATACGATTCCGGGATCAACCCCCACCGTTCGAGAAGATCGGCCGCCGAGGTCAAATCATCCATGGCTCCCTGAATCAAAGCGTTCACGGTCTCCTCAATTAGCTCTGCCTTTATAGGACCTGTCGGTTCTGTCCGTCGGCACTCCTGCTCGAAGGCATCGATGAGGCGCGCAACCAGGAGGAGGGCCTGGCCTCGGTAATAGCGCGGCAGGGGGTGAATTTCGGCGTTCTCGGAAGCCTGGGAATAAAGATCCCAGGCCCGAACCGGGTCACCCATAAACAGGTGGGCATCTGCTTGCTGGCATATCGACCTGACCAGTCCACTTCCCAGGTCTCGCTCACTCAGATGAACTGCATGTCGTGCGTACTTCAGAGCGCCGGGCCAATCTCCAAGAGAAAAGGAACACTCGGCTGCGAGTCGGTGAAGGTAGCTGTTGTTTTGTCCGCTCTCTTTTTTCAGTGCGCGTCGGATTCTTCGCAGGGCCGTGTCCCACTCACCCTCGTGCACCAGGGATGTGCTCCCGGTGACGTCATCGACCACGGCGGCGGCTTCGAGAGCCCACTGCTCGATGTCATTCGTGAGATCTTGGAGACCTTTTTTTCCCCGGGCAGCATGGGTAATCCGGTGCGCCGGGACATCGAGCACCCAGGCCAGGAGTCTCACCGGAGCGTTGGCGGGAACGGTTCGATTGATCGTCTCCGGGAAGGCATTTCTGATCAGGTCCAGATCGTCCTTGGATACGAGATTGCCCAACACGATCAACATTCCCACACCGGGCAACTCTCCGATAAAACCCTGTCCTGGATCGGTCGCGTTCGAGTACTCATAGTGCGAACGGACGAAAGAACGCCATTCGAGATGGTGAAGTGTCTGGATGAGCCAGTCCCGGAGGGGAGTTGAAACGGCCGGGTCGAAGTCTTCCGGATCGGGACGATGGGCAGAAAGCAGCAAAAACGGCAACCGCATGTCTCGCTCCAGGGCTCCGGACTCCCTGAACTCGGCCGCCTTGCTGGAAAGAAGGTTTGATAGGGCTTTCTTGAACTGCCTGGGCTTGAGAACGGAAAGCGTGGTCACACGCGACGACAGGTTTGCCAAGTGGACCGCTGCGGTTTGTCTCTCGATAGTCTCGGCAACAATGCCACTGAAGATGGTGAGTACACGCACCTCGATGTCGAGCTGAGGCTGGGCCACCTCGGGCAGCAGCATGTAGAGGGCCCCGGCTGTGGTTCCGGAGTTGGAGACAATCGGGAGCGCCATAGCTGAAAATCGATTCTGGGCAGAGCCGTCAGAGGACCTCGATGTAAGAAACCGCATCTGGGTCTCCACCGACTCAATGATTGGAGTCCAGGGTGGCTTAACCTGGGGCACTACGAGTGGTACACCGATACGACTGGCGTAGCCGGAGAGCATTTCAAGGTTTTTAGGAGGACTCCACGGTGAGGGCTCCCAGGGCTTGGTGGCCGAACTGGCCAGCAGGCGTCCCTGATCGCTCCTGACTGACAACTCGCTGATCTCACATAAGGACCCGGGGTAGGCCATATCCAGGATCTGAGTGATGAGCCAAAGCTGGAGATCATCAGGAGAATCGGGAGCCGGTTCCGCTACATCGATGGATCCCGAGGCAGCCTGCAGGGCGGCATATTGGGCGATATGGTGGAAAACGATGTCGAGGATCCTGCCCACAAACTCGAAGCTGCTCTTATCAACATTGAACTGGGCTGGCTTGGTCGTACCCAGGAGCAACTCATAATCCTCCAGTTCGGTGACCACATGCAGTCCAACAAACTGTCGGGACGTCACCTCTGATCGAATCGGGGACTGGTCACGATCGAACGGCAGGGCTTCACGAAGCGGAGATATCACCCAGCACAGGGGTGCCGGCCTTTGAAGGGTGGCTCGGTAGACGTAGTCGTGGTCGACGGGTTCGACAACACCCACGGCAGTCTGGTCGGTTGATTTCCCATGCAATTGGACGATGATCAGACAATTGGGTTGGAGTTCTGAATCTGGAAGCAGGGAGAAAATCGCACTGGCAAGCAGTCGAGCACTCACTCGCCGTCTCAGGCGTTTGAATGCAATCATGATCAGGCGATTCCAAACTCCGCCAAAGCTGGGCTTGGGGTCCTTGGGAGTTTGGGTCCTGCCAATGACAGCATCCACCGCTTCCCTAAACTTGACGCCCCGGCGACGCAGGAACAGTACTGCCAGAGCATCGGCCGCGCCCGGAAGGTTGAAACCATCTTGATTCCCGATGCCGTGCTCCCGCAGACGCGTGATGAGCCAACGGCGGTTCTGCTCCCCCACCATGCGCAGCACCTCTGCCGTGGAGAAGGAAAGGATACCGTGGTAGTTGGATTCGAGCCACTCGAGCGCTTCTTCTCGGACCAGGGAGGCGTGTTCCAGGTCGGGCGGAATCTTGGGGCTGAACAACCGGTCAGTGGACATCGTGTTGGGAGTGCCTCCTGAACCTATTGTAGCAAATACTACGCTGAAATTGCTTTTTCTGCGACTAAAGAGTCAAATCGTAGAAATAACTACTTCTTTTCCTATTGCTTGTAGCATTTCTCTCCTTCACTATTCGACCTCGGGTCCCGATCGAGCCATCGGTTGGACTCACACGGAGAGAGCATGAACTTCACCCTAGAGGCCCTACAACTGGAGGACGGCCTGCCAGCGTCAGGACAGGAGAAACGCTTCCCCTATTTACTGCGTGGTTTTCCCACGAAAAGAGGACTGAATCTGTGTTACTGGCCTGTCCCGATGACCCTAACGTTCTGCCATCCAAAAGGAGAGGGGCGGTTCGGTTTGGAACGTTTGGCGTCTTGTTCATCAGGGAAGGGCACTGCGAAGTCCCGGGAGGGAACGCATAGAGACAGGCATGGTTACAGTCAAAGTCGACCAGTTCATAGAGGAGCCTCCGAGATTCCCTCGGAGGAGATCCAGAAAATGGTTCTAAAAAGGAGGAAGGAATCATGAGTATTTTCGATGATAAGTATTCAAACCCGGAAAAAAATCCCATTTCAGTGAAGGCTGTCGGTTCGGGCCGTTGGCAAATACTCCGGTCAGTGCTCCAGGCGATTCTCAAAAGACTGGCGGATTCCACAACGGTGGGGTTGCTTCCCATGATGAAAGCCGTGGGTCTGGGATCGGTGTTTGGGTTGGTGATTCTCCTCGGCTATGGTCTGGTCGAAACGGTTAACCAGGGCTCTTACCAGGTGAGACAGATGATCGTCACGGGTAAGATGGACGCCAAGCTGGTACCCGGGATGTGGCTTCAGCTCTTCAGCGATATCGTCATCTGGCCCAAAGCCGAGACCTTCTTTTTCGCCACTGATGAAACGGGATCAGCACACATCGACCGAGCCATCGAAGTACGGTTCAATGATGGTTCTCTGTGTGACGTGTCCGGCACCTTGCGAATTATTCTGCCCGATTCGGAACAACAAGCGATCGATCTGGTGACCAAGTACGGCTACGCCAATTATGGGGACCTCGAACAGAAACTGATTCTGCCGGTCGTCCGCAACGCCCTTCGCCTCACGGCCAACTTGATGTCGGCAAGAGAATCGTACTCGGAGAAGAGGGCCGATTATGTCTTCTGGGCCTGGGATCAGATTAAGGATGGGATTTACGAAACGGAGGAAGAGACGCGCAAGGTCATTGATCCCGTTTCCGGACAGGAGGTCACCAAGACTTTTAAAATCATCAAAAAGATGGCTGACGGCAGTCCGGCCCATCAACACAATCCTCTCCAGGAACTGGGCATCACCTTGACCAATTTCGAGGTCAAACTGTTCGATTACACCGAGAAGGTCCGAGAGCAGATCGGCACCCAGCAAACCGCGCTCATGGCTGTGGCAACCGCCATGGCCAAAGCTCAACAGGCGGAACAAGAGGCCTTGATGGAGGAAGCCGAGGGCAAGGCCAAGGTGGCTCGGGCCAAGTATGAAGAAGAGCAAAAAAAGATACGTGCGCTGGTTCAGGCACAGGAACGACTCGAAGTGGCTGGTCTCGAGAAATCCAGGGCCAGGGTAAAAGCACAGGAACGACTCGAAGTGGCCGAACTGGATCGCAAGGCTGCCGGCGAAACAAAACAGGAGGAGATTCTACTGGGTCAGGGTGAAGCGGAACGAAAGCGACTGGTTTTACAGGCTGACGGGGCTCTCAAGGAAAAGCTGGAGGCCTATGTCAAAGCTCAGGGATTTTGGGCCAGTGCCTACTCCCAACGTCAAGTCCCTGCGCTTGTCATGGGCGGGCCCGGAGCCGGTGACACGGATCAGAACTCAACCGATTTTGCGCAGATGATGCAACTCCTGGTGGCCAAGCAGATGGGATTGGATCTGTCAGTGCGGAAGGGTCCAACACGTGACTAACGGTAAGATAGGAGACAACGCGCTATGAAAAAAGCACTCAAAGGAACATGGTTCTTCGCCTTTGCACTCTTGCTGAACGGCACCTGGTCCATGGAGGCCCAGGCCATCGACTGCGAGCAGGTCAGAGCAGCCCTCGACATCGGATCAGGCACCACCAAAATGGTGGTGGCTCGGGTCGACTTTTGTGAGAATCACGTCCTCGAGATACTGGCACCGGTTCCGGGCTTCAAGCTCGAGCGCCAGGTCGAATACCAAAAGAATATCGTGACAATGCCCGGTGGAAGGAAGTTCTTTTCGGACGAGGTCATTGCCCAGGGCCTGGCCGCCATCCTGGAACTTAAGACGGTCGCACTCATCCACGGCGCCGAGGCCTTTTCAGCCGTCGCCACCTCGGCCTTCCGATCGGTAGGTCTCACCCAGGCACTCGCCCTGCTGGAACGAATTCGTGAAGAGACGGGCTTTCGTGCCGTTGTCATTTCTCAGGACCAGGAGGCACGGCTAGGCTTTCTGGCGGCCGCAATCAATGCGGGCTTGCCCCAAGAAAACCTGGTGGTGTGGGACATCGGTGGAGGCAGCATGCAGATCTCTTACTGGAACCCCACAACGCCCGGTTCGGTGGCAGGCTACCGGGGCAACTTCGCCAATGAGGCGATGCAGCGATTCATTATCGAGACCCTCCAGGGAAAGGACTACCCAGAAACGAAGTCCCCGAATCCGATGCTGAGGCCTGACACCATGATCGATCAACCCAACGACCTTTCCCGAGCGATTCGGGATGCGGAAAAGGCGGCGAGTCAAGAAGTTCCGGCCGGACTTCGAGACAAGCTCAGGGCGCCCACGACCCAGGTGATCGGGATCGGAGGGGTACACTTCAACAGCAACTGTGAATTTCTAAGACGCTTCTCCAGCGACGGCTGTGAATTCACCCGTCAAGAGCTACTCGATCAGGCCTATCGTTATGCCCATCTCACGGATCAAGAGCTTTTCATGGAAGGATTATCCGCCAGTCTTGCTTTCGCCAAAGGCCGAGTATCCGGAGCGGCACTGACCCTGGGGTTCATGAATGCCCTCGGGATTGACCGGGTTCGTGCCATCAAAGTCGATATGGGAGACGGGATCCTGATCGATCAGGAGTTCTGGGCAAGGCCGGAGGAACAGGCCCGAGAGGCAGCACTTGCTGTCACTCCACAAATCAGTCGGCAGCGAAGTTTCTCCAGGTAAAGCTAGGCCAATGCTGAACTCGTAGAAACTCTACCTGCTCCGGTTGATGGCCACGGTCACTCCGAAGGCCAGAGAATCTCGTACAACGCACGGACATCATGCTTTGCGATATCCATACCTTAGGGCGACCATCAGGATGATCGCTGCAAACACCCACAACGCCATAGGCCAGATCTCTTGCGGGAGAACCGGCACGTACCGCTGCTGAGCGAGGACGACGAATTCTGAGTCTGCAACCGGGGCAAAACTGGCCACCCAACGACCCTCGTATCGCTGGACCGCACCTCCGTTTTGCGAGCCGACCGGGTCCTGGTAGTCCGCGGCGGAGCCGGACTGAACTGCTGCCAGATAGTCCCGGGGAAACCACACAGGCTCAATCCCACGCTGGTAGGCAGGATGCAGCAAGAGGATGAAGTCAGACGCTTCCTCGGGTGGCGTCCCGGTCTCTCCAGGAACCACGAACCGATCTCTACGAGCGAGAAGCGCCGTGACCAATCCCTGGTCTTCCGTGTCCGGCAGGCCCATCTGGGGACTCGTCGTGACCGTCGCCACCAAAACGCCCACGTTCTCACCTTTGTGCTCGACCCATGCCGAAATCCCAAACTTATAAAGTTGGTCGGAAAGCGCCTTGAACACCTGCGAGACATAAGTGCCCGACACCCGATTCAATCCCTCAAAGTAGTCGCGGCCCCTGAAATCGATGCCCTCCGTGTCTGCCGACATTTCCGGCCAGCGTGCCACGATAGCCCCGTCACGGCTGTCAATAACGAACCAGCTCTCAAACGGAGAGGAGCCGCCCAGATCAACTCGACTATTCCCGATCTCCTCGATCAATGCCTGCAGGGCCGGTTGGTTCCGCTCGAGCAGCAGTTCACCCAGCTGAGGCTGCCGGGCGCCTGCCGCCAGAGCCTGGCCGAGCTGCCGGAGGCGTATCTCGAGGGTATCGGCCTGCTGGCGCGCCAGAACGGCCTGGGCTCGACCGGGTTCCTGTAGACGATCCACCACATTCACAACGGTCAATGTCAGCAACGCCATCACCAGGGCTGCAAGAATCAACCCGATGGGGTTGCGCCGGCACCACAGCTGCAGGCGCTGGGCTGGATTTCGAGGTCGGGCTTCGGTCAGCTGGTGATCCAACCAGCGGTCTAGATCCTTGGCTAACCCTTCGGCAGAACGGTACCGACCGAGGGGGTCTTTCTCCAGGCACTTCATACAAACTGCCTGCAGCGTGCGGTCGACTCCTGGATTCAACAGGCGGGGGGCCGTCGGTTTCCGATGGGTGTCTCTCACCTGCTTCAAGGTATCTTCAACCGTATCTCCCAGAAACGGAGGTTTGCCTGTCAACAGGGAATACAAGATCGTGCCCAACCCGTAGACGTCACTCAATGTGGTGACGTCTTTCGCGTTCGCCTGTTCGGGTGACATGAAGCTGGCGGTTCCGACGATCTTTCCGTACTCGGCCATGTCGACACCTGGTTCGGCCTCCTCATCCCGCTGCAATAGAGCCAGGTCAATCGGTTTTGCCAGACCGAAATCACTCACACACGGACGATCCAGGGTGTCGTCGGTGTCCAACAATATGTTGGAAGGCTTCAGGTCGCGGTGGAGAATTCGGCGCTGGTGGGCGTGATGCACCGCACGGGAAATCTTCACCATCAACCTGGCGGCGGAACGTTGATCGTCACGGAAGCGGTCCAGGTGATCGTGGAGGCTTCCCCCGGGGACGTACTCCATGCTCAGGAAGGGGCACCCCTTGTAATCCTTGACATCGAAAATCCGCACCACGTTGGGATGCTTCAGCTGTGCCATGCTCTGCGCTTCAAACCTGAAACGCTGAGCCTCTCCCGCTGAGCCCAATTCGGCGAACTTGCTCATCTTCAAAGCGACCCAGGTATTGAGTTTCTGATCAAACGCCTTGTAGACGACGGCCTGTCCACCCTCGCCCAAACGGGCGACAGCGCGGTATCTCTCTAACACGGGCGGAGAGTCACAAACACAATCGATTCTTCCGAAAATCGCATCTTCGTCCTGGAAATGGCCCTGCAGTTCAGTAACAAATTCCAGATGCTCCGCCAGGCACCGTTCCCTCAAAAGGCGGAGCTGGACGGAATCGCCTTTGACGGCCTCTGCCTTCTCCAGGTATTTGATCCAGACCAGGTCCAGGGGTTCCAGAGTCGCGGCAGTGTCGACGGACTTTCTCATGACTTGTCGTGTTTCCTTCGGAAGCTACTCCAACAGCTCCAGCCTCTGACGCAAGGCCTTGAGTCCGCGTCTCAGCAGTCCTGCAACGCTGGGCTTGGAACGATCGGTGTGGGCGGCAATCTCCGCCAGGGACCACTGTGCGATATAGCGCAGTTCGACGGCAACTCGCTGATCTTCGGGCAGGGCATCCAGAGCCTCGGCAATCAGTAAAGCTCTCTCCTGTCTGGCCAGGCCCTGAGTCGGCGAGGTCACCCTGGACACCGGCAAATCATGGAGTCGACCGGCAGATTCTTCGATCGTCTCCCGATAAGTCTCCTCCAGACCGACAGCCCGCTTTTTTCTCAGAAAGCGTCGCACCTTATCAGCCAGCTGGTTCGCCAGAATTCGGCGCAGCCAGGCGGCGTATTCCTCGGCCGTCCTACCTCGGAACTGATCCTGTGCAACACAGGCTTTCAGCAGGACGTCCTGAACCAGATCCGAAGCGTCGAGCTTTTTACGGACCCGTCCTCCTTTGGCCAGCTCCACCCGGGCCAGTCCGATCAGATAGGGTCGGTATCGCTCCGGCTGGAACTCAGGGACAATTTCAGTCGACATCCTCGATCACTAAAAGTTGGGCTCAATGAATGGGTAACTCAGTGTACCAAAAAGAGAAAGGACCAGTTCCCGGGCTTGCCCCTATCGTCGGAACCACTTCGGATCGGTCTCTACCGGACGGTTCGTTCTCATGCGTTTGTCGTCATTACCTGGTGAGGATAGATCGATAACAAACTTGGAGGTGTTTTCAATGAATGGTGAGATCAACAAGGATAGTGTGTTTTATTCTACTGCAGACCTCCGTGCTGACTTTATCCGACGCACGTACAGTCACTTGACGTTTGCGGTCCTTGCTTTCATTGTGGTGGAGACCCTTCTGCTTCAGTGGTCAGGCGCTGAAGATCTTGTCCACTGGATGCTGGGTGGATCTTGGCTTTCGGTACTGGGGGCCTTTATCGGTGTCTCCTGGCTGGCTGATCAATGGGCCCGCTCAGATGTATCGTCTCCACTGCAGTATCTGGGGCTCGGCCTTTACGTTGTTGCGGAAGCTGTCATCTTTTTACCATTGCTGTATATTGCAGCGAATTTCGCCTCACCCGAGGTGATCCCAACCGCTGGAATTATCACGGCACTGTTATTTGGCGGTCTCACTTTTACCGCCATGACAACCAGGAAGGACTTTTTCTTCCTGCGAGGCATCCTGGCCATGGGAGGCTTTGTTGCCCTGGGGGTGATTGTGACAAGTATCTTGTTCGGGTTCAGTCTGGGAATTGTCTTCAGCGCCGTCATGGTTGCTTTTGCCGGAGGCGCCATCCTGTACGACACCTCAAACATCCTTCACCACTATCGCTCCGATCAACATGTCGCAGCATCGCTGGCACTGTTTGCTTCAGTGGCGCTGTTGTTCTGGTACGTGCTCCAGATTATTATGTCGCTTGCCAGTGACGAATGATCGTTTCATCATGACAAGGATCAAGTATGTCTTCTGAAACAACCAAACTAACGCCGCTCGTGATCACGCTTATGGTCGGGGTCGTGATCTGGTTCAGCCCCGTACCTGCAGGTGTCGATGTCAAAG
>JAZFRU010000202.1:0-6251 GCA_036445815.1 Acidobacteriota bacterium
AATTCAAGGCCTAGGACCAGTATCTAATATTCAAGGGGTGTTTATGCCTGAAATAGGACTAAAAACTGTCAGTTGAAGCCACGAGCAGGCATTTAGGAGTACAGAGTGCACAGAAAGGAAACGACCGATGCCTCAGTGATCCAGATCGGGGATATTTTGGAAATGGATGGCGATGCCGCGTTCGTCCTCGGCGAGTTGGTCGACTCGGGTGACTGCCCCTTCAGCCTCAAATACGAGCTTGGGCGTCTCCTGGTGAAGGCTGATCTCTACTGTGTCCCCCACCTCCGGGGCAGCTCCGGACAGCACATAGACTCCATGAGCACTGAGGTCCCTGACCCTTATTTGACTTTCGACCGGACGCCCGAAAATGGTGAAAAGAGCCGTTCCGTTCAGCTCGACATCGAGGCGTTTCGAGGAGCGTCCTTCCGATGAGACCAGTCCCTTGTCGGCGGCATATTGGGTGAGATCGGTGAGGTTGTAGAGGTTCAAGTGCTTCATGATGTGCTTGCGGTGATTTCTGGCTCTCTCTTCGGTCAGGTCCATGGAATCGGCGATCTCCGCCATGCCCTTACCTTCAGCCAGCAGCTTGAGCACCTGTACTTCATTGGCAGTGAGGCCATCGTCGATTCGAGTCTCCTCATCATTCATTCTTCTTCCTTTCGAGGCAGCTTTGCCAACAGTCTTTCGATCACATAGATAGTTTAACTCGGTCGGTGATGTTCGCCTAGTCTTCAGCAACTGAAAAAATGGAGCGTCTTTTTTTGAGTGATTTCGGTAACTCCTTTGCCGGTTAGAACTCCCATTCCTACTTCCACCTCCTTCATGAGAGGCCCCGGTGTGGGTTTTATTGCCTGCCACTATTAAGCGTCTAAATTCTGTAGACCCTCTGCCCGGTGGGTGGCTCTTTCCCTGAAATTCGAATTCGAATCAAGATCTACCCAAACGAGCCGAAATGTGTGTGGCCTGGATTGAACCGAGTGCGATCAATTAAAGAGGGCACAAGCTAAAAAAAGGGGAAGCGATTGAGTCTGTTGTCCAGGTGTAGTGCCTTTCCGAGGGCTTCCCTTCGGGGAGAATCCGAGAGCGGAGAAGATCATCATCCATGAGAGGAGGAGTATGAGATCACATGAGGGACTCTCGGGGTGGTTGACAGAACCGACCTACGGCTAATATCTTCAAGGCTATACAGGAGGTGTTTGGATGCGATTTTTCATAAGGGCCACCATGCCGGTGGATGTCGGGAATGAGCTGGTGAGTGATCCGGATTTTGGGCAAACAATGAAGAAAATAGTCGAGGACCTCAAGCCCGAGGAGGTCTACTATTCGGTGGAGTTCGGGCAGCGAACCATCTACTTTGTAGTCAATGTAAAACATTCCCACGAGATCCCGTCCAAGGCCGAACCCCTCTGGCAAGCCCTGGCTGCCGATGTGGATTTTATCCCGGTCATGAATCAGAAGGAGTTCGCCAAGGCGGCGCCATCGCTTGCCAGAGCGGTCAAAAAACACGGATTCGATCTGGAATAGCCGGTCGGCCTCTCGGGGCCGACGCTCCGAATCGAAGGCCTCCAGGGGCCCGGTTTCCAGGCACATTGCCTCCCCCGTCCGGCCCGGATGTCGGAATGGTCCGGGACCGATGGACTAGGGAAGACCCTTGATGATTTCAACCCCCGAACTGGTACCAATACGATCGGCCCCAGCCTGGATCATCTGAAGGGCTTGAGTTGCGTTGCGAATTCCCCCGGCGGCCTTTACCTTGATCTGTTCTCCGACGACCTCTTTGAGAAGTGTGACATCTTCCAGGGTCGCGCCTCCGGCCGGATGCAGGCCGGTAGACGTCTTGACGAAGTCCGCTTCGGCTGCGACCACCAGTTGGGCCGCCTGACGTTTCAGGGCCACCGGCAGGACGGCCGATTCGATAATCACCTTGAGAACGATCTCGTTCCCAAGGGCGGCGCGCACGCCCCGGATATCTTCCTCCACCCGTTGAAGCTCACCGTCCATCAACCATCCGATATTCATCACCATATCGATCTCATCGACCCCTTCAGCTACCAGGGCCTCCGCTTCGATGATCTTGAGCTTGGTCTGGTTGGCCCCGAATGGAAAGCCCGCCACCGAGCCGACTCGGACCGAGGTTGATGCCAGCGTTGCGACTGCCAGTGGAGCTCGACAGGGATGGACAAAGACGGCACCAAAGTCGTTCTCCAAGGCTTCCTGGCAGAGCTTGAGGATATCCTCTTTGGTTGCCTCAGGCCTCAGAAGGGTATGGTCAATTCGGCTGGCGGTCAGGGCGCTCTCCCTCGAACAGTTCATGAGAGATCAATGTACGTTATTTAAAGGGTGAATGGCCACCCCTGTTGGAGATCCAGTGGGTCGTTTCCGCCAATGATATAATTGACCCGATCGGGCCTGGAGTAAATAGATAAGGAGAGGAATTCTCTTCGGTGAATCAAGGGGATCAGACAACCACACTGACGACCATTCGCAGGTTTTTGGTGGGGATTTTTCTCGTTGGGTTGGTGGGCACTGGCGGGGAGTTGCTCTTGATCGAGCACACTGACGGGTTCTGGCAATGGGTGCCCCTCCTTCTCATCATCCTGGCTTTGGTCGTGTTATGCTGGGCCGCGTTGAAGCCGGGACCTGTCGTTTTGCGAGTGTTTCAAGGAAGCCTGCTGTTGCTCGTCTTGAGTGGGTTCGCGGGTTGCCTTCTCCACTACCTGGGGAATGTGGAGTTCGAGCTGGAAATGTATCCTTCCCGGAACGGGTTTGAGCTGTTTCGGGAATCGATCGCAGGAGCCACGCCCGCCTTGGCTCCAGGGACGATGATGATGCTCGGACTGGTGGGATGGGTCTACATTTACCGGCATCCGCGACTGGGTCGAACCCGGAGAAAATGGACTTCTGAGGACAAAGGAGGAACGGGATGATTGTAAGGCGTTTACGGATCAACTTTATACTGGTGTTGGTGTCTTTTCTGGCGGTTCTGGCAGGCTGTGCCGGGTCTGCCACCGAAGAGGCGGCGGAGGTGGCCGAACCGGTCTCGACTCCGGAAGCGGTGGAGAGCACCACCGCAGTTCTCAACCCCAACCGGGCGACCGATGAAGAACTGCTGGGGTTACCCCACCTGGAGGAGGCTTTGGTGGCCGCGATTCTGGAACAACGCCCCTTTTTGAGCATGACCGACTTGGACGCATTGCTCGGCGAGTCACTGAGCCAGGAGCAGCAGGCGGAGCTTTACGTACAACTCTTTGTTCCCATGAATCTCAACACCACTGCCGAAGAAGATTTTCAGCTGGTTCCGGGCGTGGGTTCGCGCATGGCTCATGAATTCGAGGAATACCGTCCCTATGACGGCATCGAAAGGTTCCGCCGGGAAATTGCCAAGTACGTGGATGAAGCGGAGGTTGCACGCCTGGAGCAGTACGTCTTTGTTCCGATTGATCTCAACTCGGCCAGTGACCAGGAGATCCTCGGCATTCCCGGGGTAGGAGAACGCCTGCTCCATGAGTTCAAGGAGTATCGTCCCTACTCAAGCCTTGAGCAGTTTCGCCGGGAGATCGGCAAATACGTGGACGAAAAAGAGCTCTCCAGGCTGGAAAGATACGTCACGCTTCAGTCGGATTGACGGGGCTTAGCCCGCATTTCTCATACCTTCTCGTCACGAAGCGGTGCAACACAGTCAGGACGGAGCATTCTTCGCTTCGCTCAGATGAAGGCGGCTTCGCTTCGCTCAGATGAAGGCGGGCGCCGATGCAGTAGAGGAGGCGTGAGAAATGCGGGTTAGAGCTGCTGGAAAAAATCATTTCCCTTGTCATCCACCAGGATGAAGGCTGGAAAGTCCTCCACCTCGATCTCCCAGACGGCCTCCATGCCCAGCTCAGGATAGTCCAGCACCTCCACCTTCTTGATGCTGTCTCGGGCCAGGATGGCTGCGGGGCCGCCGACGCTTCCCAGATAAAACCCTCCGTGTTTTTTACAGGCATCGGTGACTTGCTGGGAACGGTTCCCCTTGGCGATCATGATCATCGAAGCCCCGTGGGATTGGAACAGGTCCACGTAGGGGTCCATTCGTCCTGCCGTGGTGGGCCCGAAAGAACCGGAAGGCATACCCTCGGGAGTCTTGGCCGGACCTGCGTAGTAGACGGGATGATGTTTCAAGTAGTCGGGAAGGGCCTGCCCGCCGTCCAATTTTTCCTTGAGAGTGGCGTGGGCACTGTCTCGCGCAACCACCATCTTTCCTGTCAGCAATAGAGGCGTCTTGACCGGATACTGGGAAAGTTCCGCCAGGAGTTCTTTCATGGGTCGATTCAGGTCTATAGCCACTGCCGTTGTTGACGATGCTTCCTCTGCATCCAGGAGCCAGGAAGCCGGGTTCTCATCCAGTTTCTCCAGCCATATGCCTTCGCGGTTGATTTTGGCCTTGACGTTGCGATCCGCTGAGCACGAGACCCCCATTCCAATCGGGCAGGATGCCCCGTGCCGAGGCAGACGAACCACGCGCACGTCATGGGCGAAGTATTTTCCACCAAACTGGGCCCCCAGTCCGCAGTTCTGGGCCTGTACCAGAAGTCTCTGTTCGAGGTCCAGGTCTCTGAAGGCGCGCCCCTGCTCATTGCCGCTTTTCGGGAGTTCATCCAGATATCCGGTTGAAGCCATTTTCACCGTCTTCAGGCACGTTTCGGCGCTGGTCCCTCCGATGACAAAGACGAGATGGTAAGGGGGGCAAGCCGCCGTACCCAGCGTCTTCATTTTCTCAACCAGGAATGTTTCCAGACTGGCCGGGTTCAATAGAGCCTTTGTTTCCTGGAACAGGAAGGACTTATTGGCCGAACCTCCCCCCTTGGCGACAAACAAAAAGCTGTATTCATCACCGGCGGTGGCAGAGATATCGATCTGTGCCGGCAGATTGGAACCGGAGTTCTTCTCCTCATACATGGTCAAGGGAACCACCTGCGAGTAGCGCAGGTTTTCCTGGGTATAAGTCTTGAAGATACCTGCGCTCAGGGCCTCTGCATCATTGCCGCCCGTAAACAGAAATTGACCCTTCTTGGCGACCACGATGGCAGTGCCGGTGTCCTGGCAAAAAGGCAGTTGGCCCTCCGCTGAGATGACGGCATTTTTCAACAGCGTCCGGGCCACGAACTTATCGTTGTTGGAGGCCTCCGGATCCTTCAGAATCCTGGCCAGCTTCTCGTGGTGGGCCGGTCTCAGAAAAAAGGAGACGTCACGCATCGCGATTCGGGCCAGATACGTCAATCCTTCCGGTTCGACGACGATCATTTCCTTATCTCCAAACGGCTCCACGGAAATATAATCGTTGGTCAGTAATTTATATTCAGTCTTGTCGCCTTCCAGTGGGAAGGGTTCCTGATAAGAGAATTCAATCATCTTCAACTCCTTCGCAGGTTCTCCTGTGCGCCCCTGGACCTGGATGCCCAGGGGTCTGGAACCGTCTTGACTATCTTAGCACCCCCTTGTGGAGGCCACTTGGTGAACGGTGTACTGGTGGCAACCAAGATCCAACTTTAGGACCGGTTGGGCCATTTCCTGGCCCTGTTAAGGCTTCCATAGGACTGATTTGTCCATTTTTTTCCAATTCAAGTCCAAATCTCAGGAATTTATCCTGATTCCGAGACTCCACGCGCGCCCCATCAGCGGTGTTGGTGCCGAACTTCCACAATGGCGTTCTCCAGTCTTCCAGGGACAGCTTGGGGGTGATGCTTGGGAGCTCGAGAGCGATCTTTCAATCCTTCTATCCCCTCCACTTCATACCGCTTGAGCCATTTATATCCCGCCACTCGACTGATCCCGTACTGGCGGCACAACACGGCTAGAGAAACCTCCCGTCGTTCATAGTCCACGATAAACTTCATTTTTTCGTTCATGGCACAGGTCTCCTTCCAGGGCATGAGGGCCTCCTTTCCTCATGCACTCTATTCCATCCAACCTGTAAACCATGTAGCCGGTCTGATGTGTAAACCATGTCGCCGGTTTGGACCGTGCAATAGCCCAGGGCGTAGGCCTTGGGGAGAGAGTGTCATGGGCGAGGGCGCCCTGAAAGGGCGCTGTGATCCAAGCGTTGCATGGAGACTTCTGCCGGAAGCCTTCCAATCCCGGTAGCGGTACAGTGGAGAATTGATGCATCATAGGGCTTCGGGATTCAATGGAGTCATCGGGCCTGGAAGACCAATCATGTGTGGAAGATTTTCAATCAGCACCCCCACCGACATCTTGAAGGTCAGGTTCAAGGT
>JAZFRU010000203.1:0-4934 GCA_036445815.1 Acidobacteriota bacterium
CCGCAAGGAGAAAGATGATGACGACAAAACGGTGCATCGTTTCCTTGACCCTCTTGCTTCTGGTCTCCACCTTCAGCCCCGTTTGGGCCCACGATGGAGTGCTCCATGATGAAGGACTGGAAATGCACCCTCATCTGGAGATTCTCACGGTCGGTCCCGACGGCCGCTTTCAGGTTTCGGTCGCTCAACTCCCGGATGCTCCATTGACCGGTGAGACCGTTCAGTTCCTGATTCGTCTGGAAGAGAGCCTGGCGATTGATGATCCGCTGTTAGGCGGGCACACTCCATTTCTGACCGACGCCATTCGAGTCCGAGTCGCACAGGAAAATGAATCGGGTTTTCCGATAGAAGTCACTCCGGAGGAAGCAGAAGCAGGAGTCTTCCGGTTCAACCACGCCTTTTCCAGTGCCGGAGACTGGACGCTTCACTTCGAATTCGATGACGGGAGCGGAACACCAACCAGTGGCGAGATGTTGGTTTCCCTGGAGGCACAGCCCGTCTACTGGTCGATGCTCTTTTTTCAGGCCGTCGTGATCCTGGCTGCTGTCGGCCTGGTCGTCCAGCGCTTCCGGACCACTGCCGCTGGTTCCTCGGTCGTTTACGCCGGGATCGTGCTGGTCCTGGCCGGTGTGACGTTGTTTCTGGTGGACAGCTTATGGGACACCGGAGAAATCGGCCTTCTGGAAGTGGCGGCACTCAATCCGACGGTTGAAGAAGTTTCGGAACCCGTGGAGACCTTTGCAGGTCCGATTGAACACCTCCAGGAACCTCGATTTGTCTCGTCCACCCGTATGTTCAGTGGGACCGTGCGTCATGCCACCCATCGAATCACTCAGGTACGCAGTCCCTTGCCGGGAATCGTGGTGTTCAAGAGCGGTGTGCCCCAGATTGGAGACCCGGTTCAAAAAGGTCAGGTGCTGGGAGTCGTGGAAGACCATTTCAATACCCATGACTATTCTCATCTCCTGAATATCCGATGGGAACTTCAGAAAATCATCATGGAGACCAGTGAGACCGCTGCCGTGACCGAAGCCGATTACCAGAGGGGTGCCAGCCTTTTGGATCTGGGCGTCATTTCACGCCGCGAGTTTGGCAGTCTGGAACGAATCTACAACACGGCCAAGACTGCGTCTGACAAGGCTCAGGCAAAACTGCGGCTGCATGATTCTCAGCTTCGACGAAACGCTCTGCACGAAACTCCACTCGTCGCGCCCATCAGCGGCTACATCAGCCAGGCCACCTATTCGGCGGGACAGATGATTTACGAAAACGATCCGATCTTCGAGATCGTGGATCCATCGGTGGTCTGGGTGGAGGTCTTCGCACTCCCGCAGGACCTGATGAGGATCCAGGATCAATCGGAGGTCAGCTTTCGTTCCAGTGCATTGAGGCAAACCTTCAGCGGCAAACTGGTACTGGTCCGGCCCGATGCCGAAGCGGAATCCAACGCCTTGCGAGTCCTTTATGAAGTCAAGAACCCCGAACGCTGGCTCAAACCAGGCATGCTGGTGGATGTTTATCCCGCAGCCAGTACAGACGAATCCCAGCAGGCACAGATCAGGGAAGTCGCCCGGACGGGAACTGGAAACTGATGCAAGCGTCTCATGTGAAGACCCTGATCGCCATGGGAGTTCTCCTTTTGAGTACGGCGGAGGGCTTTACCCAATCCAGTGCCCCGCCTGAGTTTCAGGCCGGTTCAGGTGACAGATATCTGGGAGAGATCATCCCCAAGCCGGACCTGATCGTGAAGGTGGCGGCCAATATGTGGGGCAAGATCTATCTGGAAGAGGGAATCTATGAAGGGGCCCGGGTCAAGAAGGACCAGCCTCTGGCTCGTACCGTTCTGGAGCTTCCCGCCCTGGAAAGACTTCCCCTCAATGACCGGACCCTGGACATTGCCGAGCATCTGGAGATTGCCAAGGAAAAGGCCCGCCTGGATCTGGCAGACTACCGACGTGCCGTGGAGATCGCAAAAACCAATCCCGCCTACGAGGCCGAAGCCGAACGACGCAAAAAGATCTATGACTCCGCCGTGAAATCACTCCAGATCGCCAATTCGCAAGATCAACGGCAGGCAGGTGTGATCAAGAGACGCGACCCCCGAACGGTCATCATCAAATCTCCCATGGACGGCTACATCGATGAGATCTATGTGGTGCCCGGCGACATCAACCCAGACAGCACCTTTCGAGAACTTCTGACCGTCATCGACCTCTCAACGGTCTGGGTCCAGGCCAATGTCTACGAAAAGGACCTGGCGGTTTTCCGAAATTCCCCGGATGCATTGATCATCACCGAAGCCTTTCCGGATGAGACCTTTCGCGGCCGTTTCCAGGCCGTGGGAAGCGAGATCGATCCCCTGACCCGGACCATTCCGGTCTACTATGAACTTGCCAATCCGGGGGACCGGCTCAAGGCCGGCCTGCGGGTGCGGCTGAGTCTGCTTTCAGAAGACAACTAGGGGGCGGCCGGAGCACGGGTCTTCGACCCGCGGTCCACGTTCCAGATTCCACATTATTTGCTTAACGATCATTGGCACAGTATTATCAGACGTCACCGTGAATGTCCTTGGACTATTGAGGGAGTTTCGCCATGCACACACTGACTCTGCTGACAAGCCAGCACCAGGTCAGGATCGTCCTGGCCGGCCTGACAAGGCGCACGACCGAAGCCCCCGCAAACGTACTATACGGTACGTTGAGGAGGCTGAAGGAGTGCAACACAGTCAGGGTGGATCATTGCGCCGATGCAGTAGAGGGGGTGTGAGAAATACGGGGCTAGGGGCGGCCGGAACAACGGGTCTTCGACCCGCGCGTTCCACGTTCCAGATTCCACATTATTTGCTTAACGATCATTGGCACAGTATTATCAGACGTCACCGCAAATATCCTTGGGCTATCGAGGGAGTTTCGACATGAACACACCGACTCTGATGACAAGCCAGCACCAGGTCAGGCTCGTCCTGGCCAGCCTTATCTTTCTCCTGGCCACGACCGGATTGATGGGCCATGCCACCCTGCTGAACACCGTACCGCTCGCCAATTCTCGACTGGAGCAATCGCCCGCCAAGATTGAACTTCATTTCAATGAAGGCATCGAGGCCATTTTTAATGGCGTCATGGTTTTGAACCACAATGGGTTGCCGGTACACGAGGGGGAGGCGGAACTCTCCCGTAACCGAAAGATCCTGTCGGTTTCAGTCAGGGAGGACCTTCCCCAGGGCATCTATACCGTCAGTTGGAAGGGCACATCTTCCGACGGCCATCAGATCGGAGGCAATTTCGGTTTCTCGGTGGGAGAAGATTTCCAGACCTCCGGCATGGTGGCCAGTGATTCGGACAGCCAGAGTAATTGGCCGAGCGCCGGCCTGGCCGTCAACCGCTGGCTCTATCTGCTGTCCATGATGATGTTCGTGGGAGGATTTACCTTCGGAGCGGTGATCCTCCTACCGGTAGTCAAGAACCCCGCACTGGAGCTTTCCTCGGACGTGTCCACCACCGTGCGGCGAGTTTTTTTACGTGTCTTCTCATGGAGTTGGGTCGTGCTTCTGGTCACCGCCGTTATGAATCTACTCTTCAAGGCTGCGGCCATGGCCGACTCCTCACTGCTCGAAGCAGTCAACTGGCGGGTATTGAACGCCGTGGTTTCCATGAGCCAGTTCGGGCGGATGTGGGGTTACGGGATGGTACTGATCCTTCTCTCCGGCATCCTCTTCTGGCTGGTTCGGAGCCTCTGGACTTCCCCTCAGAATTCATCCAGGGGACAGATTTTACTTTATGTCGGAATCGCTCTGAGTGCCGTTCTCCTGTTCACGGTTTCCAACTCGGGCCACGCCGCGGCGGTCAACGAATGGAAGGCCGTCGCTCTGGGAACCGATGCGGCACATTTGCTGGCTACCGCCATGTGGATGGGAGGGTTGTTTTATCTCTTCATCCTGATGGGTTCGCTCTCAAGTGCGGAATCCGGGGTCCGTGCACGCTTGATGGGTGAGATCATCCCCCGATTTTCCCGCATGGCCCAGTTCTGTGTGGGAGCCATTCTTGTGACCGGCGCCTACACCACCTGGATTCACATGCCCACCTGGTCCGCTTTTGTGACGACCTGGTATGGACTGGCCCTGTTGACCAAGATTCTCCTTTTTCTACCGCTGCTGGGCCTGGGGGCCGTGAATCTTCTGGTCATCAAGCCTCAACTCCGGAAAACCCTGGTCGAGCAAGGGGAACGAACACTGGAAGGGACCCTGGCCATTCTGAAACGCTTTCGTCCTCTGATTCGGGCCGAAGTGATCCTGGGCGTGGTGATTCTTCTGGTGGTGGTATTTCTCACCAATCTGCCGCCGGCAGCAACGGCGGCAGGACCGGCCGGTCCCAGTCTTGTTTCCAATCGCAGCGATTTCGAGGTGACGCTGGAGATTGAACCCAACGGAGTGGGACACAACCAGATCAGGGTACGGATCGAGGATCAGGATGGCAACGCCGTCACAGACATGGATACGGTCTTCGTGGACATCACCATGACCGATATGGACATGCCCAACCAGCGAAATGAAGCAACCCTGGCTTCGGACGGTTCCTACGAAACACAGGCGGTTCTGGGTATGGCAGGTATGTGGAGGTTCTCGGCCCGCCTGATGGCCAAGGACTCTTCGGATTCAAAGACGGTTATTTTCGACAATTACTTGCCGTAAGAGCGCTGGTCTGCGACCAGCGCGTTCCACGTTCCACGTTCAAGGTTCCAGATTTCTGAAGAAACGGCCTTATGCTTCTTTGAGTGACACGAGGCCCTCACCAGAACGGCGAGTTCTACCAGCCTGAAGTAGGGGCGCACGGCGTGCGCCCGCTGCAATGACTGTAAAAGTAAGAAGGGCGCACGGCCACGCCCCTGCACATTCCCGGAAGAACATAATGTTTGCCTTACTACTGCAGCCTCAGTAT
>JAZFRU010000204.1:0-9460 GCA_036445815.1 Acidobacteriota bacterium
CGTCAGTTCTTTGTTGTCGATATCTATAAGTGTATGCGATCGCCAGCATTTAGTGGAGTGTCTCTCCCGTGTCCAGGGAAGCGAACCGGGGTCAAGTATCACTTTTCCAGCAGGTTAAGCTGACCCTGCCGATCCTTTTCGGATCGTGGTGCCGGTCATGATCCTCAGCGCGAACCAACCGCTTCCGGGTCGTATTTCTCACGCCACAGTTGGAGGTGGGTTTCATACAAATCGTCACGCATTTCGGCGAACTTGCCGTCGCAAGTGTGTTGGGAAGGAAATTCCGGGGGGGTGGCCGAGTAATACACCACATTTTTGAAGACACCTCCTCGGGTGGTGAAATGGAGGTGGGTCGAACGCTCTGAATTGGCGATCAGAATATAAAACAGAATGCCCATCGCCAGGAGTCCCAACGCCGCGATGATGAATGCCTTTTTCATCGTTCTCCAATCCTGACGGGTTAACCTGCCCATCTTTCCCTGACATGCTATCCTACATTCCGGCCGAGGGGGTCGATCTTTTCAGGTGTGCGGTCAGGGGGGGCGAATCTGTCATTATGGATGCGGTTGAAACAAACACTTTCGAAGGTTCTCTTACTAAACTTGATGACCACAGTTGGTCCGAGGCGCTGGAAAGCCTTTGTCCGCTGATTCACCCGGTCGATCAAGACGCCACCCGCATCTGGTTTGCCTTTTGGCCTTTGCGCCTTCTCAGGATGATCCAGAAGTCGGACAACATCGAGCAGCTGGAGCGGCAGCTGGAACTCAAGGGATGCTACCGGCTGGAGGAACAGCTCGATTCCTCAGTCCATTTTCTGTTCGGCTCTCGCTATTGGCCCCAGATCAAGGAAGCGGTCAGCTCTCATGCTGAGACGTCGACTTCCATGGAGGGTAGTCTGGCCGATCAAATTCAGGCCATCGCCCGAGAACTCGCCTCCAGCCTGAAGATCCCCGATTCTCACCTGATCGGGATCACGGCTGTTGCTTTGATGGCTTTGCGGCAGGTCGGCCTGGAGGTTCTCTCGGCAAGCTCCACCCAGCCTGTCCCACCTAGATCCTCACCCGATCAGATCCTGAGAACCCGTGCCAAAAAAGGGGGAGGCTTGTTGAGTTTCTTGCGAACCGTTAATTCCAGATATACCGTCGTCGTGGACGAACGAGACCGAGCAGGTTTTTTCAAGGCCATCCACGGGCAGGATGTTTCCATGGCCTCGGGAGCAGATACGACAGACTATCGGCCGAAGGATCCACGATGTGGCCAGGGACCGATTCCGTTTCAATGCCGGACCGGGACCTGTGGAACCTGCTGGATGGGTGTTTTAAGCGGAAAGGAACGGTTGTCTCCGGTCAGTGACTGGGAGAGGGACCGCCTGCAAGGCTTTGGCTACGACTTTGGAAGCTCCGATCATGAAACCCATCCTCCGATTCGTCTCTCCTGTCAGGCCCAGTGCCTGGGCGACCTTTCCGTCACGGTGGCTCCCTGGAATGGAATTCTCAATGTTCAGCGTTTCGATGCGGACAGAGAGCCGGGGAGCCGTGACTAATCCGGATCTCCTTCCCAAATGAATCTTGCAATCAGGAGTGCACCAGAGTTAGCCTAGATCGATGCCCTCGAATCTAAAGGAGCTGCGCTACCCGATTGGCCGGTTTCTGGCTCCGGCCGAGGTGGGTGACGATCAAATCCGGGCCTGGATCGATGACATAGAAACGCTTCCGGAAGATTTGCGACAACTGGTTGCACCGCTCTCCGAATCACAGTTGGATGCTCGATATCGGCCCGAAGGATGGACTATTCGTGAGGTGGTTCACCATCTTCCGGAGAGCCACATGAACAGCTTTATCCGATTCAAGTGGGCTTTGACCGAGGATTCTCCGGAGATCAAACCCTATTTTGAGGAGCGGTGGGCAGAACTGGGGGATTACTCATCGGTGCCTGTGACGGTATCGTTGCAGTTGCTGGAGTCACTGCACCAACGCTGGGTCGGGCTTTTGCGATCCCTGGGATGGGCAGATCTGAACCGGGAGTTTGTCCACCCCGATTCGGGTTTGACGAACCTGGCCGAAACCATCGGAACTTATGCCTGGCATGGTCGGCATCATTTAGCTCACATTAAACAAACCGTCCACAGGGAAGGGTGGGTCCAGAATTGATCATGAAATCCAACCAGAAAGAAAAACAGAAAATCAGCCGCCGAGAGTTTGTTCGAGGGGCAGGCGCAGGAAGTGCCGCCCTGGCGGGGACCAGTGCTCTGTCTACTTCCCGGGTTCAGGCCCAGGATCGAGACGGCTCTGCCATTCCCGAGCAGTGGGATCTGGAGGCAGATTTTGTAGTCATCGGTTCCGGGGCTGCTGGACTCCCTGCCGCTATTCGGGCGGCCAACCGGGATGTTTCGGTAATCGTGGTTGATGCCAATTACGATGCCGGCGGACACGCCCTCCTGAGTGGGGGGAATGTGGCTCTGGGGGGGGGGACCAGCCTCCAGAAAAAATACGGGATCGAGGATTCACCCGACCTTCTCTTTCAGGATCTGACCGACTGGTCGGTGGTGGAATCCAACGGGATGCCCGATTACCGGTACAACGATCGGGGCGTCCAGCGTGCGCTGGCCGACAACGAGGCCTCGACCTTCGATTTTCTGGTCGCCAACGGCGTGGTCTTCGAAGATAGGGCCCCGGACACCCAGGGAGGACACGCCATCGGGATCTCCGCCCCCCGAGAGAATCACACCCTCAGGGACAAGAAACCGGGTCTGGAGAGTCCGTCAGGATCGGGGGGTACCAATCTGATGAGGCCGCTGGAAGCCAGCGCCCGGAACAAGGGCGTCCGGTTCTTGCTCAACTACCACATGGACGTCATTTTTCGAGAGACTCCCACCTCAGGGCGAGTGTTGGGTATTCAGGCCAGCTACACCCCGACCATTCTGCCGGGAACCACGACTCCTCTCAAGAGCTTCCGTTCCCAGGGTAATATCGACTTGACCGCGGAAACCGTCACCGTCAAGGCCAAAAAGGCGGTCATGATTGCCACCGGCGGCGGCACCGGCAACGTCGAGTTCCGCAGAATGTTCGACCCGAGACTGACCGAGGAGATTCAGTATGGCGGTGCTCCCTTCTCTCCTCAGGATGCCAGTGGAGAGCTGGCCGGCATGGCCATCGGGGCCTCGCTCTGGGGCACGGCCAACCAGACGTTTGAGCGAAACGGCTTCATCAGGAAGCGCAACCTGATCGGAGCCCAGTACCTGTATGTGACATGGACGCCCGACAGCCCCATCTTCCCTCTGGCCCGTGCCACCGGTCTTCGCATTGGTGACTGGCAAAACGTGATCTGTGTCAACCAGGTTGGCCGGAGATTTTACAATGAACAGGTGGGGAACTGGCCGAACGGGAGCGTTCACAAGTCTCTGGATCCGTACCGTCCGAGGGATTGGAGAAATGCCAGAAGAGTCGAATATGACCCTCGAAACTTTATTGATGCCGCCCTGGCCATGAACGAGGGATCTGCTGCGCCCGACTACAGTCCCGGTCCCACCTGGGCCCTTTTCGATGCCGAAGCCGTCAGGCGTCAAGAATGGGATATCGAGCCGCCCGTGACCGACCCCCTTTACTTTTTCAGTGCCGACACGCTGGCGGAACTGGCTTCGAAGCTGCCCCGGAATCCCTACCAAAAAGTCGAGATGCCGGCCCGGAATCTGGAAGCGACGGTGGAGAGATACAATTCGATTGTCGAGTTCGGCCACGACGTGGATTTTGAAAGACCCTCGCCCAAGTACAAGATCGAGACCCCTCCGTTTTATGCGGCCTGGGCCGGACCGGTGGTACACGACAGCTATGCGGGCCTCAGGATCAACATGAAGTGCCAGGTGATCGACATTCGGGGCGAGGTCATTCCGGGCCTTTACTGCGGAGGCGAGTCCGCCGGTGGCTGCAGTCAGCATGGCACGGGCCGATGCACCACCCAGAGCTACATTGTCGGCAAGCACGCTTCCGCCGAACCGAGCTGGGCCTGAGTCCGGTCAGAGGAAAGTCTGAATGACCCGAGCTTCAGGGGGCCATTTACTGGACTGCTCCGAAGTCTCCGCGGACCTGTTCCACCACACCTTCTCCCAGTAACGTCTTCAGGGCCTCATGGACGACGATCCGGGGGTGGTGATTATCAAAGTCCCAGTGAATGGCCACCAATTCATTGGCGATTTTTCCCACCGACATGGTTTTCTTGAAGATTTTGAGGACTTCCAGTACCGCCACTTCATGATTGACGGTCACGTCCTCATCCTCGACGGTCACTTCCTTCACGTTTCGATTCAACTGGTGACGTTTCTCTGCTCGAACCATCGGCTCCAATTCCATCCGCGTGACCAGTTGCTGAAAAATCGCGTCTGATAAAGAGCTTTCCGCAGCCGCGATGAGCGTTGCCGATGTGTCCTGTCGGCTCATAAGGGCGATTCCCACCGAGATGGTGGCAGGAGGATACACATCGTTTTCCAGGGTCACGACATCGCAGATGGATATCAGATAGCGAAGCTGGGTTGCAATCCTCTGGGCGGTGTAGGCGTTCGTACCCGGGAGAATGACAATAAACCGATCGTTACTGTACCGGATGATGTTCTCATCCCCCTCCAGCCAGGTTCGGATGGTTCGGGCGATCGTGAACAGGGCGTACCCACCTGCCTGATGACCGTGATGTTCGATGTAGGTCTCCAAGTCATTGATCTGAATCAATAACAGTGAGAGATCTGTCTGGGATCGTTCGATCGTCCGGGGCAGCATCTTCTCCAACCATTTTCGGTTGTACACACCGGTCAAGCCATCGAGGACGGTGAAGTCGGTATAGGCTCGTTCCAGTTGCAGACCGCTCAGGATAAGTGTATTCCCCTTCTGCAAGCGCTTGGAGACGACAAACAGCAGGTTCCGAGCGACCGTCGGACAATGATGAATGAGCGACCACAAGCCCTGTTCTTCCAGTGCCAACAGGCGGCAATCCGTGTCGGCGATCACGTAGGCGGAGGTCGGCAGGCCATCCAGAACCGCCAGCTCGCCCACGAATTCTCCCGGTCCGATTATGGCCATCGGATCGAGCGTCAGTTTGAGCCGAATACTCAGTCGACCCTTCAGGAGTAGGTACAGGAATCTATTGGACTGTTTCGCTTCGATCAGGACCTCGAGTCGCTCCAGTTCCAGCAGGGGGGACTCCTTGAGAAGCCCCTGAACAGATTGAAGGTCGACGCCTTTGAACAGGACGGAGTTCTCCAGTTCATCCATGTCCAAAGGCCTCAAACTTCGCTCAGCTAGCATTGCCATGACGGGTCCTCTCTCCTACTCTGTAAGCTTGATACCGATCCTAATACCTCCAGTGGGCGATTGCAATTCGGAGCCCGTGGATTCCTCCGGACAGGACCTCATGCATGATTTTGCCTTCTGACTCAGGAAGGCTTATGATTGGGTGAAATTCACAGGGAGGGAAGGGGAAATGACAAGGACACAGGGTTGGCCAGCCGGGATGGCCCGGTTTACTGTTGCCGTGCTGTTGATGATTGGGCCGGTCCGCCTGAATGCCCAGGCAGATACCGGGGCCTCCATCGTGATAGACAGGGACGATATTGGGGGTGTGGTCAGCAGTGCTGAGGGGCCGGAAGCCGGCGTCTGGGTAATCGCGGAAACCACCGAACTGGAGACCCGATTCGTCCGTATCGTGGTCACTGATGGCGAGGGACGCTATCTGATGCCCGACCTGCCGGAGGCGAATTACCAAGTGTGGGTGCGCGGCTACGGGTTGATCGATTCACCCCAGGTTCAAAGCCAACCCGGCCGGCTTCTCAACCTGACGGCGGTGGTGGCGCCCACACCGGCAGCGGCGGCCGAATACTATCCGGCTCTTTACTGGTTTTCCCTGCTGACTGTGCCCGAGAAAAGCGAATTCCCCGGCACCGGGATCAAGGGCAACGGTGTGGCGGAGACCATGATTCACCAGGGTCAGTGGCTCAGAAACGTGAAAGGCGACGGCTGCGTCATGTGTCACCAGCTGGGCAACAAGGCCACCCGTACCTTGCCCAAGCCGTTCATGGATCTTGAATCCTCGGTTGCTGCCTGGCAGCGGCGCGTCGAGTCGGGGCAGGCCATGAGGTACATGGTGGGGAACATCAGCAGGCTCGGGCCTCCCCGGGCGCTGGAACTGTTTGCGGACTGGACCGATCGAATTGCCGCTGGTGAACTCCCGGCCTCTCAACCTTCCCGACCCCAGGGCGTGGAGCGTAACGTCGTGATCACCCAGTGGGATTGGGCCAAACCCTATGAATATCTCCACGACGAGATCACCACCGACAAGCGGAACCCAACGGTCAATGCCAACGGCCCCATCTATGGTTCAGCTGAAGACAGTTCCGATTTCGTGCCTGTACTGGATCCGGTGACTCATCGGGCGACCCAGATCAGAGTGCCGGTTCGTCATCCGGACACGCCCTCTTCCAAGTCATTTGGAATGATGCCTTCGCCCTACTGGGGAGATGAGGCCATCTGGGATAGCCAGGCCAGCGTACACAATCCCATGATCGATGAACTGGGGCGGGTGTGGCTCACCTCCAGGATCAGGCCGAGAGAGACAGCGGCCTTTTGCCGGGAGGGATCGGACCATCCTTCGGCCAGGGTCTTTCCGATTGAGAGATCGGGACGTCAGTTCTCCATGTACGATCCTGCCACCAAGGAGTTCACGCTCATCGACACCTGTTTCTCGACTCACCATCTTCAGTTCGCCGAGGATTCCAACAACACGCTGTGGGCCAGTGGCGGAGTCGCCGGCAGTGACGTGGTCGGTTGGCTCAACCGGAAGATGTTCGATGAGACCGGTGATGAACAGAAGTCGCAGGGTTGGACGCCGCTGATTCTGGATGCCAACGGTAACGGGAAACGAGATGAGTATGTGGAACCTGACCAACCGATCGATCCCAGCAGGGACAAAAGGATCAAGGCCACCTACTACGGCATTGCCGTGAGTCCGGTCGACGGGGCGGTGTGGGGCTCGGTCATGGGCTTTCCCGGTTCGGTGGTCCGGTTGATGCCGGGAGATGACCCCTCGACAACAGCTCTGGCGGAAATATTCGAGCCCCCCTGGAACCATCCCGATGCACCGGTTCACGGCTACTCCCCTCACGGCATCGACGTCGATCGACAGGGAGTCGTCTGGGTGCCTCTGGCCAGCGGTCATCTGGGTCGGTTCGACCGTCGTCAGTGCACGGGCCCCCTCAATGGACCCACCGCCACCGGACAGCACTGTCCGGAAGGCTGGACGCTCTATCCGTTTCCCGGGCCCCAGCTCAAGAATGTCACCGATTCGGGCAGCGCCGAGTCCGCCTACTACACCTGGGTGGACCAGTTCGACACACTCGGCCTGGGCCGGGATGTGCCTTTTGCCACCGGCAATTTGAACGAGTCGATGCTGGCCCTGAAAGACGGCCAGTTCATCAATTTTCGCGTCCCCTATCCCATGGGCTTTTACATCAAGGGGATGGATGGAAGGATCGACGATCCACGTGGTGGCTGGAAGGGAAAGGGAATGTGGACGACCTGGGGCACCCGAACACCTTTTCACGGGGAAGGCGGCAAGGGAACCCGAGCCAAGGTCGTGAAATTTCAGCTTCGTCCCGATCCGCTGGCAAGATAGCCGCGATCCTGTGCTCATCCCAGGTCAAGAAACGAGAGGAGATGCACGCATGACCAGGTACTGCCCCTTGTGGAATTTCGTCCTGGCTTTAGGTGCCTCTGTTTGGGTACTTTCCTCGCCATTCCTGTTTGGCCAGCAGGTTATCGTGATTGAGGGTGGAACCGTGATTGATGGCACGGGAAGCATCCCTCAACCCGATATCCGGATGGTGATCGAAGACGGGAAGATCCAGTCCATCGGGCCGGCCGGTCAGGTGGAGCTTCCCGCATCGGCTCAAGTCATCGATGCCACCGGAAAGTTCATCATTCCAGGGCTGATTGACTCCCATGTTCATTATTTTGGGTACGAGGGAGAACTGTACCTGAATCATGGTGTCACGACTGTGATGTCCTTGGGAGGCATTCCTGAATGGGATCAGACTCAAGCAGCGGCCATCGCTCGAGGAGAGGTGGTGGGCCCCAGAATCTTTACGGCCGGAAATCCCTTGGGGTCCCCTCCGGGGGCGCCCATCGGGATGCCGACTCTGGGTATGCCTCACTGGCTGCCCGTCAACGATCGTGAAGAGGCCGCCCAGGTGGTAGAAATGCTGCTGGGTAAGGGAGTCGACTACATCAAGGTCTACCGGGGAGTTCCCAACGCGGAAGTCGCCAAGGTGATGGCGGATATAACTCATCGAGCAGGCAAACGGGTGGTCGCTCACCTGGGCTCCAATTTTGATGCCCGCCAGGCCGCCGTCGCCGGCATCGACATGCTGGCCCATGCCAGTGGGGTGGTTGATGCCACCATCCAGGATCCTGAAGTGCAACGACAAGCCGAGCGAATGGATTTGGAAGGAGCCCGGGCCTCGTTGATGCAGCGCGAGCTTTTTGCCGACCTGATCGATCTTTTAATCCGGGAAGAGGTGTTTCTGGAAACCAGTATGGCGACCAATGCCTTCAAGGGGTTCCATCCTTTGTCGGCCAGGTTCCTAATGGAAAGCGCCGTCCTCTTCAGCGACAACGATCTGCTCTATGTCACCGACTATCAGCGGCGAAGATGGTTTCGTCTTCAGAACTTTGCCTCACCCGTTGACAAGAACACTCAAAGGGCGGTCGAGAAGGGATACGAGAACTTCACGCTCTTTTTACGGCGATTTGTGGAAGCGGGAGGCCGGCTGCTGGTCGGCTCCGACGCCGAGGGGTTGGTTCCTCCAGGCATCGGCCTTCATCAGGAACTCGAACTGGTGGTCGATGCCGGTATTCTGTCGCCCCTCGAGGCCATCCAGTCGGTCACTCGACTTCCGGCCCAGTTTCTGGGCCGCAGCCAAGAGTTCGGTAGCCTTGAAGAAAACAAGATTGCCGATCTGGTCATCTTGAATTCCGATCCGCTGGAGAATATCGCCAATACGCGGGATATCTTCGCGGTTCTGAAGGAGGGCAAGCGAGTCGAGCTGGGCTATCACCGCTATTTGACGAATCCCATTCCTCGGCCCTGGTTGTCGGGTTCGGGACGACATCCCTCCCCTCGAATTATCGAGTTCCCCCCGGTCGTATCCTGCAATAGGCCCACCGTGACGGTGAGCATTCATGGGACTGGATTTTTGCCCAGCAGCTTTGTGCGGATCGATGGAACCGGGCAGGATATTGAGTTCGTGGGCCGCAGCGAAATCAGGACAGAGCTCGACTGCAGCTCTTTGAAGATACCGGAGACCTATTCGCTGGTGGTCGTCAATCAGGAGCCGATCAACGAGGGGGACAGCGATGTTTCAAATCCGGTCCGGTTCCTGGTGATTCCGTAGCCGGACTTGCAAGAAAGGGAGCAACACCTA
>JAZFRU010000205.1:0-3992 GCA_036445815.1 Acidobacteriota bacterium
CCCTACCTGCTAGAAATGGACAGCGAAATGTTGGATACTAGGCGGGTTTCGGAAAAAATGGGGTAGATTGAACATACGCGAACTAAAGCTGATTTGTGCAGCAGTCTTGCTGATCCACCCCCTGGCCTGGGCTCAAACGACCACCGATACGGAAAAACCCCTCGATCGGGAAGTTGTGGCCCGCCACACCGACGATACAATCCTACTGGACGGCATCCTGGATGAGTCGGCCTGGCAGGACGCCTTGCCGGTTACGGGTTTCATCCAGCGGGAGCCCTACCAGGGCGAACCGGCCACGGAAAAGACGGAAGTGCGACTCTTGTACGATGACGAGGCCCTCTACATCGGAGTCTGGGCCTGGGACCGCGAACCGGAGAGTCTCATCATCAACAGCCTCAAACAGGATTTCCCTCACCGTGATGATGATGGCTTCTCTTTTTACATCGACAGCTTCAATGACGACCGCAACGCCCTGGGATTTTACATCAACCCGGCCGGGGCCAAACGTGAAATGCAGTCGGTCGACGAAGGGAAATTTCAGATCTTCGAATGGGAGGACGTGTGGGACGTCAAGACACAGATCACCGATCAGGGATGGTTTGCCGAGATTCGAATACCCTTCAAATCGATGAGGTTTTCCAAAGAACGGGTTCAGACCTGGGGGATCAACTTCCAGCGACGGATCCGGCGTAAAAACGAACAGAGCTTCTGGGCTCCCATGCCCCGTCGCTTCACCGCTTTCCACATGTCCTACGCGGGAGACCTGACAGGACTGGAAGATATCCCTCGTGAACCCAACGTCAAGGTAAAACCCTTCATGACCTCTAACTTTCGAAAATTTGAGGGAGACGACTTTGATACCGAAGTCGATTTTGGGTTGGATCTCAAGTACAGTCTGACCGCTGGTCTCACCCTGGACGGAACCGTGAACACCGACTTCTCCCAGGTGGAGGTCGACGTCCAACAGATCAATCTGACCCGTTTTGGTCTGTTCTTCCCGGAGAAGCGTGATTTCTTTTTGGAAAACGCCGGAATCTTCAGTTTCGCCGAAACAACCTTCCGGGGTAACCGTTCCAATGAGATGATCCCTTTCTTCAGCCGCCGCATCGGCCTCTCCGAGGATGGCCAGCCGGTTCCGATTCTGGCAGGCGCCCGTCTGACCGGCCGAACCCGGGGATACAGCCTGGGTTTTCTGAACATGCAGACCCGGGAAACCGATTCCGAGCCTGCCAACAACTTCACGGTGGCGCGGGTCAAACGTGACATCTTGAATCAGTCAGAAGTGGGCGTCCTTTTTATCAACCGCCAGTCCGACATCTCGGGAGACCACAATCGCACCTACGGTCTGGATGCCAGTTTTCGGTTCTGGAATAATTTCCGGATTGTCTCTTTTCTGGCCGCCACCCAGACCCCCGGTCTGGAGAAGGACAACCTGGCAGGTCGCCTCTGGGTGGAGTGGAAAACCAACCTTTGGGAAGCGCGAACCAGCTACTTCGATATCGGAGAGAACTTCAATGCTGAAGTCGGTTTCGTTCCCCGCCGGGATATCCGCAAGAGCGACAGTGCCCTGGGCTGGCGTTCCCGTCCCCGAAGTATTACCTGGATTCGGGAATTTTTCCCGAATGTCCAGACCCAATACATCATGGACCATGACAACCGGTTGGTCACCCGCATAACAAACTTTCGATTTCAAACCAGTTTTCAGAATGGGGGTTCTTTTCAGGTAGGACAGACTTCCAGGTTTGAAAGGTTGGATGACTCTTTCTTCATTCGTGGGCAGGTAGAAGTCCTGGCGGGAGATCATTCTTTCAATCGCCGGTTCGCCGAATTCCGTTCTAATCCGAGTGCCAAGCTATCGGGAAACATACGCTATGAGACCGGAGACTTCTGGGATGGAACCAGCAAAAACGCACGCCTGGGATTCACTCTGAGACCTCATTACAAGTTCTCCGTGTCGGCTGAGCTGCAATGGGACAGGTTGAGGCTCCAACGGGGAAACCTCACCACCCGGCTGCTCAACGCCCGCATCGAGTATGCCTTCAGCACTGAGATGTTTCTGAGCGCACTTATCCAGTACAACAGCGATCGGGGGCAGACCAGTACCAACCTGCGTTTCAACCTCATCCACCGGCCCTTGAGCGACATCTTCCTGGTCTACAACGAAGCACGAAGCGTCGAGCAACAGGGACCTGTTGACAAGTCTCTGGCCTTCAAATACACCCACATGCTCGATCTGTTCTGAGCCGGGGCGGGCGGAGAAAGTTACCTGGGGAGCGGATTAGTTGACCGGGCTGACCCCGGCGGACTGCGTCCGCCTGCTGACCTTGGGAGCGATACCATAGGATGCGGCGAGATTATGTTGCGGCCGCTTATTAGCCCGACTATCTCACACCCGCTCTACTGCATCGGCGCCATGATTCGCCTTGACTGTGTTGCATTCGTTCGGCCTCCTCTCATACGCCTTGTCAGGCCGGCCCTCCCACCGCTTCGTCACGACCTGGTGTGAGAAAGTCGGGCTTGAGCGGCTCTCTTCTTTTCTCGTGGAACGTGGAACGTGGAACCTGGAACGCGGCCGAGCGGAGTGTAGGTCGCTTACCGGCTGACCGGAGATTGTCACTCCCATCCACTGACTTTACTTTTGAATTCACTTCTCTGGAGCCCTGAACTCGATCGCTACCTCACATCTCTGGAACGCTCCTCCCCTGCGATTCGTGTAAGGAAGTGGATCAGAGATCAAGGAAAGAATAGAAAGGAGCACAGTCAAACCATGAAACCCAAGCTTTTCGTCTTTCTGGCCGTCTTGATGGCGGTCGGCACCGGGGAAGCGTATCCCCAGAACATGACTCAGGGTTACCTGCCGGAGGTCAATCTTTTACACCACCCTCAACAGAATTATCTGGGGGTACAGCTTCGGGATATTACTTCCAGTGAAGTGGGCCATCTCGGTCTACCCCAGGAGGCTGGAGTTTTTATCGTGCGAGTTGAGGAGGACAGTCCTGCCGCCGAGGCCGCTCTGCGTGAAGGAGATGTGATCATCCAGTTCGGCTCCCTTTCCGTTTTCAGCGTCCGTCAATTTCAACGGCTGGTCTCTGAGACTCCTCCGGGACGGCAGCTGGGACTGACTTTCATTCGGGACGGGAAAAGAACCTCAAGGGGAGTCGTACTCGATCAACGCCAACCCTCGACGCAGTATGGCTACCTGCAAAGAGGCGGCGACATGCCGCGCGGGTTTCGAGACTTGTTTCGGACTGAACCTCGGCGGGATACACCCGACCCGGATCGACCTCGTCTGGGAATCCGGGGAGAGGAACTGACCGATCAACTGGGTGAGACCCTGGAGGTTCCGGACAGGAAGGGCGTGCTGATCATGGAGGTGATTCCCGACAGTCCTGCCCACGAAGCGGGGCTCCGCGCAGGGGACGTCATCACTTCCGCCAACGAGCATCCCATATCAACCATCTCGGAATTGAGTCGTTATCTGCAATCGGGAACGGTTGAGCTGGAAATCATCCGCGAGAAACGCCAGCATAATCTGGCCGTCGAAATCCCAGGTGAGGAACCTCAGGACCACCCATCGATGAAGCTGTGAGTGGGGTTGTGATCCGGAATGTGGGAGACGCCTCAGGGCGCCGAATCCGGAGGGCGCACGGCCGTGCGCCCCTACTGTTGTGGGCTAATTGGGAGGATTAATAAGAACAATCTATCTTCTCTGTGTCTTTGTGTCTCTGTGGTGAACTTTCTTCTCTGTGTCTTTGTGGTCAAGGGCGCCTACTTCGTTGAGAGAACCACTTCGGTAACCTTGAAGATCCAGGGCAACATATGCGAAACCCTCTTCCCGGAAGCGCCGATTGATCTGGTCGCGTACCTCTTCGTTCATGAGGTTGTGAAACTCTTCAGGGGCTACTTCGATACGAGCCACCCGGTCGTGATATCGAACCCGGAAGATCCGGAATCCCAGATCCTGGAGGACTCGCTCACAGCGCTCCACCTGA
>JAZFRU010000206.1:0-3251 GCA_036445815.1 Acidobacteriota bacterium
TGGCTCAGGCGGGTGAATCGCCCGATGGTTTCAACCTGGGGTCGTGGGTGATCCCACTGGGAAGCAGCAGCATGGAACTGCTTCGCAAGGGCCCCGCCTTCTGGCAGATTCTGGAGGAGCAGGGAATCCCGACCACCGTGTTTCGCATGCCGGCCAATTTCCCGGCCGTCTCCTCCACCGGCAAGGCCCTCTCAGGCATGGGAACTCCTGACATCCTGGGCACGCCGGGAATGTTTTCCCTTTTCACCGACCGACCTCCTCCCAACGCCCAGGATATTTCCGGAGGACGCGTCTTTGAGGTTGAAGTCCTCGACAACACCGTCCAGGCCCGGCTGCTGGGCCCCCCCAATGCTTTCAGGCGGATTCCCAAAGAAAACTTGGGCGACGAGAACCCACCCGACACCGAGTATGTCACTCCGGATCTGGAGATCGATTTCACGGTCTATCTGGATCCCGACCAAGAGGTTGCCAAGCTGGTGGTCCAGGACGAGGAATTCATCCTGAAAGAGGGGGAGTGGAGCGACTGGATTCAAATGGATTTCGAGGCGGTGCCCTATCTGGTCAATGTCAGCACCATAGGACGATTCTATCTTCAGCAGGTCCGGCCTTATCTGCGACTCTATGTAACCCCCCTTCAGATTGACCCGATGCAGCCCGCCATGCCCATTTCCACTCCGGACGACTGGTCCCGGACGCTGGCGCGTGAGCTGGGCTACTTTTACACCCAGGAACTGGCCGAAGATACCAAGGCCTTCGATGAGGGAATCTTCTCCGGACGTGAGTTCTGGGAGCAGGCTCAATTTGTTCATCGTGAACAGAGTCGAATGCTCGACTACAGTCTGAAAAACTTCCAGGAGGGCTTGCTGTTTTTCTACTTTTCCAGTGTGGATCAGGGTTCCCATATGTTGTGGAGGTATATGGATGAGCTTCACCCCAACTTTAGCCACGACGAGCAGTTGAGGCACGGGATACAGATGCTCTATCAGCAGATTGACGAGGCGCTTGGCCGGGTGCTGGCGGCGGTGGATGAATCCACCACGGTGATTGTCATGTCCGATCACGGATTTGCTCCCTTTTACCGGGGAGTCAATCTCAACTCATGGCTGCTGGAAAAGGGCTATGTGAAACTCAAGGACCCCACTCGGCGTGGGTCGCCTCTCTTTCTGAATGTGGATTGGAGTGGGACTCGTGCCTACGCCTTTGGACTCAACGGCCTTTACATCAATTTACGAGGCCGCGAGAGAAATGGCATCGTCACCCCGGGCGAGGAGTATCAGCAACTCCTGGATCAACTGGAGACGGATCTTCTGGCCATGACCGATCCCGTCACGGGGCAGAGTGCCGTCACCCTGGTGGTTCAGACTCACCGGGACTTTCAGGACCTGAACCTCGATCTGGGGCCCGACATCATTGTCGGTTACAACAGGGGCTACCGGAGTTCCTGGGAGAGCCCCCTGGGGGAGTTCAGTTGGGAGATCTTCGCGGATAACGACCGGCCCTGGAGTGGTGATCACGGAATGGACTACCGGTTGGTTCCGGGAGTTCTGATTTCCAATCGCAGGATTACTCTCGAAGCTCCGGCTCTATATGATTTGACCGTGGCCGTACTGGATGAATACGGCATTTCCAAGAGTGAAGACATGATCGGGCAGGACACTTTAGATTAGATGCGTAGGGGCCGACGGCCGTGCACCCTCCGGTCAAGTGGCACGGTTATGTAGAGGCCGCTCTATGAGCGGCTCTCCGGAGCCCTGTAGGGGCGACGTAGGATGGGTCATGGGATTAACAGGAGACGACTAACTATGTTTGGTTCCAAAATTAAAATCGACAAGGACCTTCTCGAGAAAGTGAAACGATACTCCGAGATCGCGGGGTACTCGTCAGTCGAGGAATTCATCGCCCACGCCCTGGAGAAGGAGATCGCCAAACTGGAAGATGCCGATTCTGACGACGAGATCAAGAAACGGTTGAAGGGGCTGGGCTATATTTCCTGATGCGCACGCTAATCGGATGGATCAATCAGTTGCTGACGGGGTTGTTCGGTCTGGTTGCCTGGCCGCTGTGGGGCCTGGGGACCCTGCCGCTTCTGATTGTGATCTCCCTGCTGAGCGCACTCATGGCCCTGGTGATCTTTGGTCGTTTCTCCAATCAGGAAGCGATCCGCACGGTTCGCAACCGAATACGTGGCAACATGTTAGCCGTTCGTCTGTTTCAAGACAGCGTGCCGGTCGTTTTGGATCTCCAGCTGCGGATCATCCGGGACACGTTGACCTATATCCGCTACTCGCTGATTTCTTTCCCGATTTTGATGGTTCCTTTTCTGCTAATTCTCATTCAATTGGATTTGCATTTGACGGCACGCCCCCTCCAGCCGGGTGAGTCGGCGGTTGTGAAGGCCAGGTTCTCGAGAACCCTTCTGCCTGAAGACCGGGTGAGGCTCGAGAGTCCACGCGGAGTAACGGTCGAGACCCCTCCCGTGAAACTCGCGGCGCAAAGGGAAGTGGCCTGGCGTATCCGGGCGGAATCGTCGATCCGGGATGTTCTGACTCTTTACTGGAGCGATGAGGTGATCGAAAAGGAGGTCATCGTGGGCAGTGGGGGCGGGGCGGTGTCCAGGCTTCGGACAGGTAGCATGTTGGAGATGCTGCTCAATCCCGGAGAGGCACCCATCCGGGGGTCTCTGGAAGTCGAATCGGTTCAGATCAACTATCCCAGCCGGGTGCTTTCTGTGTGGGGTTGGGACGTGCACTGGATGATTCTATTTTTTGTGCTCTGTTTTCTCTTTGCGTTTGCCTGCAAGGGATTCATGGGAGTCGAGATATAGCCCGGATTATGCATAAGTTGTCTACTGCAGCGCCGCAATCATCCGCACTGACTGTGTTGTGCTTCCTTGGGCTCCTCGGCGTACTGCACGAGTACGCCTGCGGTGCCCTTCGTCGTACGCCTTGTCATCGCAGCGCTTGCGGCCCTTCGTCACGAAAACCTATGCATAACCCGGGCTAGCCCGGATCATTTCTTATCTGGACGCACCATGAATTTCTTGAAGAATCTTTACCGCAGGAGGAAATATGGCGAGCCCATCGTGGTGGTCTCGGGATTGCCTCGTTCAGGGACGTCCATGATGATGAGCATGCTGGATGCGGGGGGAATGGAACTCCTCGCCGATCATGTCAGAGAGGCGGACGAGGACAACCCCAGGGGATATTACGAGTTTGAGCCCATCAAGAATCTTGTTCGGGACAAGGATCAGG
>JAZFRU010000207.1:0-6438 GCA_036445815.1 Acidobacteriota bacterium
ATCAGCATAAACAGACCGACCAAGGGGAAGATCAGTATGAGCAGCGCGACCGGCCCTTCATCTCTCAAAGCCTCTGGAAACTGCAGAATCACCAGTGGAGCACTGATCAGATTCCAGAACGCGGTGAAAACCCAGGCGACCAGAACCGTTTTGCGACTCGAGCAAAGAATGTGCCCGCTGGCCCACTCCGGAGTCCACATCCAGGGAGCGTCCGGATGCAGACGTTTCAGTAGTTCGACCTGGCTCTGCTTCCTCCGTCCTCGGAACAGAAGAAAGAGCATGCCAAAACCGGCCCCACCGAACACCAGGGAGAAGATGAGAAGAAAACCGGCCTGGCCCCACTGAGGCGGACTGGAAGTGACCTCCCGAAGAGCCATGACCGAGGTCACGATCCCCACCGCACAAAATGGCAGTAGAAACAACACCATCCAAACGTAACCCGCTTTCTCAGATTTCATTTTCCTACATTGTAAACAGGATCGGCCTTGCTCCGCGCGGCCGCGTTTAACGCTTCACGTTTAACGTTTAACGAGAAAACGGACCGGGCCAGCCGGTTCGATATTCTAAAATCGCCGCCAATCGGTTGACGAACCCGAAGACCTTAAAGAGTCCGCGACATGGGATAGGCGATGTTCTTGGTGATGGTGCCGTCGTATTTGTGCCGCGAGTCAATGGGTGCAACATAAGTCGTAACCCTCCAACAACGGTTCCGCCAAATGCCAAATCCAGGCTGGCGTGACACTCGTCAGATCGGCATCCAGTGTGAGAATGACGTCACTCGCCATTCCACGGCCACTTCAACAGGGCCCGCAATGGAATCGGCTTCATTGTAGGAAGGGGATCCCAACAACGATTTCAGCAGACGTGATTCGATCAGGATTCTCTATTTGAGCAATCATGACTCCTCCAGGACAAGTCACGTATCTCCACCCGACCAAGGTGGCTACCTTTAACTGGCGGATAGGACCGGCTAATCGGACTTTCTTCTCAGCTCAGCCAGATTCAACTCAATCGACTGATTGGAACGCATCAGATCGGCAAGAATCTGTTCCCTGTTTCCAGTTTCACTTTTCTCGCGACGATCATCTTCCAGGAAGAGCCAGAGTCCTTCCCGGATGGGGCCGGGGAGAATGCTTTCCAGATACTCCAAAGCGGTTCCTCTCAAACTTATATCATCGGTGTACAGACCGCGGAGAGCAATTTTCAGCGGCTCTCGAGGCAGGGCCAGCGACAATAGATTGAAAACGTGCTCCAGACTCCGACTGGTGCGCTTTCGAAGAAACTCGTCGACCAGAGGAGCGTCTCTCTCACCTGCATCCAGCTGGTCGAGCAACTTGTGCGATTCCCAAACCCGCCGATCCACTGCCACTTCACGCCCCACTCGATCGAAGACAACTTCCCGGTCAAAGTGCACTTTCGAGTTTTCTTCCACTATCTTGGCCAGGGCCTGTCCGCACTGAAAGCGTACTTCGAACCGCTTGTCTTCAAGTCCCATCCACAGTCCAGCCGCGGCCCTCTGGGAGGGGCTGGCGCTCAAAACCCGAGGAATTCTTCGGCGGATCGCAAAATCCTCCTGGGGATCGATCAGCGCGTCAATCAGCTGGCCTGTGATGGCCGGCGCAATCTGCTGAAGACTTCGTATGGCGTCACGACAAACCTGATCCCAGGCGAGCAACGGAATGACGTGGGGCACATGAGCCGGTTCGAGTTCCTCCGGGGAGTTTAACACTCGATGAATGCTCTCCGGGTCTCCCGAACGCAGGTTGACCACCTGAGCCACGACCTCTTCCAGCCCTGCCGAGACAACGGACTCCTCCTGGGTCAACAATTCCGACCCCTCTTCGGGACCCTGCTTCTGCAAGCCTGATTCGGGTTCCAGCCCCATCTCCCCAAGCGCCCTCAGATCAACAGATGCCATCGTCTGAATCAAGGTTTGTCGGGTTGTCTTGTCGTCTACCTCAGCCAGGTCCAGGACGACTGCGTGCTCCAGAAGACTTTTTTCCAGGGCCTGGACATAACCCTGATGCAGACGCCTGGCAACGAGCAGAGCCAAACCCGCCAACACAGCAGATGTGATCAACATGACGGAATGAGCCCATTGAGCGCCCAACATCAGGATGAGACGAACAGTGCCTCCGCCCAGGGCATCTCCAAGACCTTCAAACCCCACATCGATAAGGGGCTTGGTGGCTCTTTTTTGCCGGGGCGGTACCGGTGTATAGAGAAGCTCATATCCCGAACGAAACAACGAACTGCGCACAACTCCCTCGCCGGCACGAGCGGCTGCCGCGCTGCCCAGACCAGGGAAAAATAACGCACTGAGCGCTCCCGCAACCAGTGTAGAGGGGAGCATGGCTACCGTCTTTGCCAACCCTAACTTTTCCAGTGAAATTCGACTCAGTGCCGTTTGGAGCATGAAGGTGATCAATCCAATCAACGTGTAGAAAGCGGCAAAGAAACGGAGAAGTTCTTCCGGCTCGCTGAACACCGCTGAAGCCTGAGCCTTGAAGACATAGTCGAGCAACACCTTGCCGAGGGCTCCCAACAGCACCAGAACTGCGATGCCTCGAAGATAGGAGTCCCGACGCAGTATTTGAAGTCCTGATTCCTCCACATGAGTTTCTGTGGCTGCCTCGGACCGGCTTCCGATGGGTTGGGTCTTCACCGGACCGGAATGTCGACTGAAGGAACGGAGATTCCAGGCGCAAAACAGATGGATCAGGCCCAGGATCGGAAGCATTGCGGAAACGCTCAGAATGACCGCCACCCTTTCGGCCAACAGCCCCCCGATCAACCCTCCAACCGTGGCTCCTCCGGCGATGCTGCTGATTCGCTGCCTGGCTGTCCTTGGATCAAATTCTTCGTTGATCATCGACCAGAACCCGGAGATCAGAAAGGACCCGACCACGGCCAGATGGAGATAAACTGCCACGGCGGCAGCACGAGGACTTACAAATAGCAACCCCCACTCCATCAGCAGGAAACCGGCGCTCACGGAAAAAGCGTGGGGCACCAGGGTATGGGGACTGAGCCGGGGCATGGCGCGCGAAACGACCAGAATGATGCTCAAAGAGAAGACCGACGCTCCGATCAGCATCATCGGTAGTGCGGTGATATCGTAATTGGACAGAAACAGGGCATCGCGAGTCGCCAGACCTGCCACGTGACTGGCAATCATCGCCGCCGCCACCAGCATGGCCTTGCTCACGACGGCATCCTGACGTTTGGTCTCTTTGCCCTGAGGGTCTGGATTCTTCAATTGGCCTTTGACCTCAAATCTTCTCTATTATTCATGGACAGTCCGGATCTTGCCTGGCCAACCGTCACCTGTCGTTGGCAGCATCGGCCTGGTGCGGCGCGCAACGGGAAGACCCTGCAGACGCACGCAGTCCCGGCAGAGTTCGAGCAGACCGACTGAGTGCAGCACACCATGGACGAGTGGTTTCTCCGGTACGGTAGAGAACTTATGCATCATACAGGCACAGCTTATTGTAGAGGAACTTGCCCTATTAAAAGTAGGCTTGTCACGGGGATGATTTCGAAGCCATGTCCGGAAACCCGTCCAATCCCGGGCATCGAATCAACAATCGGGTCTCCGTGGATCAAAACATCGAGGTCACCCGGTCCTGGGACTTCAAGGTAGCTAGGGCCGGATGGGTTAACATACTCATGATGAGAGGGTCGGCAACTTCAACAAAGCTTCTTCTCCTGGTGGGTTTTCTGCTCTCTGCAGCAACCCTTCTGGGCCAGGCGCAACCGGGCGTCGAGTTTTCTCCCTCCCTGATTAAAATTGTCGAGGGAGTGTATGTCTACGAGGGGGGCCTGCCACTGGGAGATGAGGACGAGATCCTGCGCGTCAACTCACTGGTGGTGATCACCGATAAAGGCATACTCATTGCCGATGGACAACCCACTCCCGAAGACGGGCGTAAAATGCTCAACGAGATCCGTAAGGTGACCCGGCAACCCGTTCGATTTCTGGTTAACGCCTCTCCTCACGGAGATCACACGGGCAGCAACCTCGCCTTTCCGAACGCCGTGATCCTCTCCCACTTCAATGCCCGCAAAGCCATGGCTCAATCGTTGGAACGCCTTTCAAGCCAGGATACTGAAACCCGATTACCCGAGACCGTCTACAACGAGCGCATGACGGTACACCTGGGAGACAAGCTCATCGAACTGCATTACTTCGGACCGGGACACACCGAAGGGGACACGGTTGTTTACCTGCCCGATGACAAAGTGGCCTTTCTGTCAGAACTGTACTTCAACGGAGTCTTTGCCTCATTGGCCGAGGGACATTCCCTCCAGCATCTACGGACTCTGGATGAAATCATGAAACTCGACGCCACCTGGTTTGTTCCGGGACACGGTTTCATCAGCGGACAGAGTCCCGAGCAACTCAGAGCAGGGCTCGACCGCTTCTACCAGAACATCAGAGCCATTCACGACACGGTCCGCCGCCATGTGCGTCAGGGGGATTCCCTCGAAACAACTCTGGCCCGGGTGGATGAAGAACTGGGAGAGTTCGCCGAGAGCCCCTTTTACGGCTACCTGAAAAACAGAACCATCACAGGGGTCTACCAGGCACTGTCAGAGAATCGGTAGGCAAGCAAAGGGGAACAACTGTCTTCCCTCGTGTCCTGGTAGGGATGATTCGGCGCCCCAAGGCGCCTCCCACATTTCGGAAGCCGCTCAAGCCCGACTGCCTCACACCAGGTCGTCACGAAACGGCGCAAGGGCCGGCCTGACAAGGCGCGTAAGGAAAGGGCACCGCAGGCGTACTCGTGTAGTACGCCGAGGAGACCATCCGAACGCAACACCGTCAGGCCGGATCATGGTGCCGGTGCAGTAGAGCGGGTGTGAGGCAGTCGGGCTAAGGAGCGGCCGCTACACTGGACTTGCCACCTGATCGAAAGACACCCATCTGTGAATGCCCTACATGTTTTAGGTTTTGCGACAGTCTGACTGTGCGCCCCTACTCTTCTTGTCGTTAAACCTGAAACGTGAAACGCGCTGGTCGAAGACCAGCGGCAGGTCAACCGTCACTGCGTCGGGTCCACTCAATCCGTTTCTGATTCTTGAATCGAATCGTGTCCAGGGTCGAATGGTAATAGAAGGCGAACTGCGACTCATGTCCATCGGGTTCCGCATAGAAGACGGTGTAGAGTGCCTCCCCATCCTCCTGAACCTCCTGAACATTCACGACAGAGTGCCGGGCAAAGGTACCTCCGCCGGTGTCAAAAACAATCTGGTCAAATTTCAACTCGAAGATTCGATCCGCATATTTCTCATGTGAAGTCTCCCAGACTCCCACCACCGGGTCGGGAACAAAGTCGTAACCGCCTCGTCCACAACCCAGCAACCCTGCCACCATCATCCCAGCAATGAATATCTTCTTGCACTCCATCTTCGTACCTCGTTTCAATATTGCCGCCACGGTTGCTTTGAGCAGAACGGCAGCGCGTGGGTTGAAGGCAACTGTATCAAACAACTCCCCCGGTTGAGACACTTGCAGACTCCCTGGCAACGGCATTCCTGTCGGACTTCCTATTCACTGTGTAAAGTTTGCTTTTTCCGGTAAAACCACGAATCACCACCTCAGCCAGGGGTTCGGTTTCAACGTGACCTTCGACCAGTTGATGTGTTGCCTCACTGAGAATGACATCCACCGGAAATCTCTTGGTCAGTTCCTCCAGCCTCGCAGCCATGTTGACGTTCTCGCCGATGACCGAGTACTCCAGACGGTTGGCGGCACCGACATTGCCGGCGGTCAGGATACCAGTATGGATTCCGATGCCTATTCTGAGCGATTCCTCCCCTTCTTCTCTCTCCTCGTTGTTCTGTTCGACCCAGGCCAACATATCCATTGCCGAGTCCACTGCACTTCGGGCCTCATCAGAAACGCTCTTGCTCAAGGGGACACCGAAGAGGACCATCACTCCATCTCCCATGAACTTGTTCACGAAACCCCCATGCTTCATCACGATGTCGCTCATCGCCGTCAGGTAATGGTTGAGCCAGGAGAGAGCTTCCTGGGAAGGCTGACCGGCCCAGCGGGTCGAGAAGTCCCGGATATCGGAAAACAACACGGTGGCGGTCTTCTCCTCACCGCCCAGGGTAATTTCCTCCCGCCGCCGCCAGATTTCAGAGGCGGCTTCAGGAGATACATAGCGCTCAAACATGCCCATCAGTTTCTCCTGTTCCTGGGTCAGCTGGGCATTCGAGAGAGCTACCGCTACCTGATCTGCCACCTGGCGTTCCCGGACCAGTTCCTCCTCGGTCCGCATCAACGCCTTTCGATGCCCCAAACTCAACATACCCGCCAGACGATCCTTCACAAAAAGCGGCAGGATTGAAATGGACTCCATTCCTTGATCGACCAGAGACTGAGCATAGGAAGGAACCTTGGAATTCCCGTCGATCGGTAACCCCTCC
>JAZFRU010000208.1:0-38356 GCA_036445815.1 Acidobacteriota bacterium
TTGCCCCGGTTGATCGAGCGCATCAAAGAGTTGCACCCTTATGAACTGCCGGAAGTGATCACGCTCCCGATTGAAGGCGGACATCCTCCCTATCTTGAATGGATAGTCTCAGAGACTACACAGTAGCATGGGAGGCGCCTCAGTGCGCCGAATCCGGACGGGCGCACGCCGTGCGCCCCTACAATCCTTTTCGTGGAACGTGGAACCTGGAACGTGAAACGCGGGCGAGCGGAGTGAGGCCGCTCCAAGTGTCAGGGAGCAACCGGGCGGTTGTGTCAACTGAGATTGGAGGGACAAGAAAAAGGAAAGAACTTTCTTCGCTTCGCTCAGATAAAGGCGGCTTCTCTGTGTCTTAGTGTCTCTGTGGTGAAAACTTCTGGTGTCTTGGTGGTGAAGTCCTGACCGGATTCTCCGCAGGCGGAGATTAAGACTCTTGAGAGGATTCTATCTTGGAGGCAGTTTCGCTCTTGGCACCCTCATCATGGCCGGTCTTCAGCGAGCTTTTGAAGTTTCGAATACCTTCTCCCAGGCCCTTCCCCAGCTGTGGAAGCCGACTCGCCCCAAAGATCACAATCACGATCAAAAGGATGATAACTAACTCTGACATTCCCAGGGTTCCCATAAATTGTACCTCTACTTCATCTTACGCCCGGAGGCCCCGACTGTCAATAAAACCCGGATTGTGCATGGGGCTCGTCACGAAGCGCCTTCGGAGATGCCGTAGAGAATGTGTGAGAAATGCGGGTTAAAGGACCACCCTCTTGTCTCCCGTGCGTCGAGTCACTCGCTCACGATCCAGGTACTCGAGAAAGGGGATGGCGTACTTGCGGCTGATCTGAAAGAGCTCCTTGAATTCCGGCACCGTAAAGGTTCTGCCACTCGGAAATGATTTCGTTAAACGGGTCTTGAGGGAGTCGATCTGGGCGGCCGCCACCACGACATCTTCACTGATTCTGACCAGGTCTCCCTGCTGCAGGAGAAAATAGTAGAGATTTCGAATAAAAGTCGCATCTTGTGGAAATAGCCTGACGAGTTCGTCCAGGCTGGGTGGCTGAAGCCCTTTTTTCCCCGTCAACTCTAAAATGTCCATCTTGAGCGTCTCCTGCTCGGAATTCAGGGTCACCTGGCGTCCGTGCAGGGATACAACGCTACTGCTGGCCGTGATTTTATCTTCGTCCTCGAGAGTCTTCAAGAGGAACTGAAAGTGGGAATTGGGAGCCCGGCTGAAGAACCTCTCCCTGAGTTCTTCCCGGGACATTCCGGTGGCCAACGGGTGATTGGAGTGAAATTGTTCCAGATACTCTACAATCTGGGCCTTCAGAATCTCCAGATCCGCCTTGCGAACCGCCCAAATGGGGTCCTGTTGGATCAGAACGACTGAATCCAGCTTGCCCAATAGATCCAGCAGATGATCCTCCAGAAGACCGGTACGTGCCACGAGAGCGGCCAGCGACATTCCCGCATGACCGTGCAGACCCACCAGGTAATCGGTGAGGATACTGTCGATGTTCGGATCCTTGTCATTCAATGCTGACCAGATCTTCTTCAATTGTGGAACCACCCTCGCCAGATCCTTGTGATGGTGTTTGGGTGGGTTGGCATCCAGAACAATGCCTCCTCCAATAGTCGTCATGGGCGAGTAGCGGCGCAGAATGAAGTGGTCCCTGGGACAGCACACCGAAGCACTCTGGAATCTCAGTTGGGCAAGACCGGAATGGCCAGGGGTGAGTTCCTCTTCTTCCAGAAGATGTACTCGACCGATGAGTTCAGCGCTCCCGTGGTGAAATCTAATGGCCCCCCGGTTTTTCAGGGCCTTGGGTGCAGAGGGCAGTAAGTGGATGACAGCATCGAGCATGGAGGAGGGAGTAAAGGTGTTGGAGCGCGCGATGACCATCCCTCTCAAGAGGTCTTCCCGTTCCACTCCGCTCAGGTTTAATGCCGCTCGTTGTCCGGACATCGCCAGTTCGGAGGGCTCGTTGAAGGTCTCGATGCTTCTCACTTTTCCGGTCTCTCCGCTTGGATGGATCGTGACCGTTTCTCCCTTCTTGAGCACCCCGGCATAGGGTGTGCCGGTGATGACCGTCCCGAATCCGCGAATCGTGAATACCCGGTCGATAGGAAGGCGGAACACTCGCTGAGCGTTGTCAGCGGCCAGAAAGGTTTCCTCCGACTTTTCGATTTCCTGCCGGAGTGTTTCCTTGAGAAGTTCCACCCCGTCGCCTGATACGCTGTCTACGGCGACAATCGGAGCCTTCTCCAGAGGGCTGTCTGCCACGAGCTCGCGAACCTCCGCTTCAACCACCGAGATGAGTTCTTCGTCAGCCAGGTCTTTCTTGGTGATGGCAATGATTCCTCTGGGGATTTCCAGTAGTTTGCAAATCTGGAAATGTTCAACCGTTTGGGGCATCACAGATTCATCTGCCGCTACAACCAACAGGACCAGATGAATTCCACCAATCCCGGCCAGCATGTTCTTGACAAACTTCTCATGTCCCGGAACATCGATGAAACCCACGGGCGTCGCTCCCAGGACCATGTGGGCGAACCCGATGTCGATACTGATACCGCGGCGTTGTTCTTCCTCCAGACGATCGGTGTTGATTCCGGTCAAGGCCTTCAGAAGCGTGGTTTTTCCGTGGTCGATGTGTCCAGCTGTTCCTATGATCACAGCTCACATTGTAGTCGAAACAGAGGGAGTTTTGACAGCGAAGGAGAGGACTCGTAAAATGCGTCATTTTAGGTTGTTGTAGGGAAATGTTAGAGAGTTTAGCGACCAAACTGCAGAAGACGCTCCGGAACCTGAAAGGTGAAGGGCACATCTCGGAACGCCACATCGAGGCCTCGATGCGGGAGATTCGCATGGCTCTTCTCGAGTCGGATGTTCACTTCACAGTGGTCAAGAACTTCGTTTCCAGAGTCAAGGGAAAGGCTTTGGGGGAGGAAGTGCTGCGTGATCTCATGCCCGGCCAGCAAGTGGTCAAGGTGGTGCGTGACGAGTTGACGGAACTTCTAGGTTCGGAGGCGGTCGACCTGAAAATGTCCAAGACCTCTCCTACTGTCATCCTCCTGGTAGGGCTGCAGGGAAGTGGCAAGACGACCAGTACCGGAAAACTGGCGATGTGGCTGCGCAACAAGAAGTATCAGCCGGTCCTGGTCTCTACGGATGTATACCGTCCGGCCGCGATCGAGCAGCTTGCCATCGTAGCCCACGAGGTCGATATCCCTGTTTATCAGGATGAAAGTCGTGATCCCGTCACTCTGGCCAGCCAGGCACTTCAACATGCACGCAATATGGGGTTTGATGTGCTGCTCATCGACACGGCGGGCCGTTTACACATAGACAGTGAGTTGATGACCGAGTTGGAGCGGATCACGACGGCCGTGAACCCGACTGAAACTCTCCTTGTGGCGGACGCGATGACCGGGCAAGATGCGGTCAATTCCGCAAAGGCGTTCGATGAGCGTCTCGATCTTTCAGGCGTGATATTGACGAAGATGGACGGCGATACGCGCGGCGGGGCGGCCCTGTCCATCAAGACGATATCTGGAAAACCCGTCAAATTTATTGGAGTTGGCGAGAAATATGATGCGCTAGAGGTCTTTCATCCCGAGAGGATGGCCAATCGAATTCTTGGGATGGGCGATGTGTTGAGCCTGATCGAAAAGGCTGAACAGGTGGTGGATGAAGAAAAGGCCCAGCAGGTTCTCAAGAAGATCCAGCGAAATGAGTTTAGCCTGGAGGACTTTCGGCAACAACTTCTCCAGTTGCGCCAACTGGGGCCCTTGGAGGAGATTTTCAAAATGCTTCCCCAGACGGGCCCATTGAAGGGATTGAACAAGATGCAGGTCGATGAGAGACAACTTGATCATCTTGAGGCCATCATTAATTCCATGACGCTGGAGGAACGGGCCCAATATAAGAAGATCAATTCCTCACGGCGCAAGAGAATCGCCCGAGGGAGTGGACGGCCGGTTTCTGAGGTCAATCGTCTTTTGAAGCAGTATGTTCAGACCAAAAAGATGATGAATAAGGTAGGTAAAGGCTTTCTTGGCAAAGGCTTGAGCAAATTGAACTTTCCCATTTAGTCGCTCTCTGGTAGAATAGGTCGTTACTTTACGTGGAGGTATACCAACTTGCTCAGAATTCGCTTAAGTCGCCATGGAAGAAAAAAAGATCCTCACTATCGAGTGGTGGTGGCAGAAAAAAAGAATGCCAGAGACGGGCGCTTTATTGAAATTGTGGGGTTCTACAATCCTGCTCTGAAGCCCGTTCGGCTCCATCTGGAATTGAACCGTATTGATCATTGGGTCGATCAAGGTGCCCAGCCATCGGAAACTGTCAGGAGCTTGATCAAAAAAGTTAAGCAATCGGCGTGATCAAAGCAGATCTTGTTCTTTTTCGCGGCTTGAGTAGTTGATCCGGATGAGGCTCCTCGTGAGCCCTCTCAGTAGGACCCGATCTCGAGCCCATTGGATGCCTGGGATATCCAATCTTCAGTTTCGAAGGGAGGGACCTAATGAAAGAGCTTGTTGAATTGATTGCGAAGGCTTTGGTGGACAGTCCTGATGACGTTGCCGTCAAGGAGATTGCGGGCGAGCAGACCATCGTCTTGGAGTTGAAAGTGGCTCAGTCGGATCTGGGCAAAGTCATCGGAAAGCAAGGACGTACAGCTCGCGCTATTCGAACCCTTCTAGGTGCTGCAGGAATGAAGATCCGAAAGCGATTCGTCCTGGAGATTTTGGAGTAGTTGCCCGAGTTCGCCAGTATTGCTCGAATCGTCAAGAGTCGTGGAATCCGAGGCGAAGTTGCAGCAGAACTTTTAACTGATTTCCCTGAACGTTTCTCCTCTCTACACCAGGTGCGCATTGTCAAGGAGGGATGTGAGTGTTGGGAACAGATAGAGAAATATTGGTTTCATAAGGGACGCGTCATACTGAAGTTTCAGGGACGTGACCGACCTGAGGAAGTGGAAGGACTCATTGGCGGCGACATCCAGGTTGAGGAGGATCACCGGGTATCGCTTCCCGAGGGCAGCTATTTTCATTCTGATCTGATGGATTGCAGGGTCTTGGATGGTGGTGAGTTCCTCGGGACCGTCACGGGAATTCAGGAAACGGGACCCGCAGGCTGCAATCTGGTAGTGAGGACTCCTGAAGGGAAAGACTTTCAAATTCCTTTGGTGAGAGAGTTTGTTTCGAAGGTGGATGTCGGGGCAGAGGAAATTCAGGTGGACCTTCCGCCAGGTCTCCGAGATAACACTTATTAAGCCAGTTCGAGAGATCGACGATCCAATTGAGCGATGCGAATCACGATAGTGACAATTTTCCCCCAGTTGTTCCGAGGGGTCTTTGATTTTGGGATGATCCGTCAGGCTGAGAAGAAAGCCCTGGTGGACACTCAGGTTGTGGACCTTCGAACCTTTGCTGAGGACCGGAGAGGTACCGTGGATGATCGTCCCTACGGCGGCGGAGACGGAATGGTGTTGAAACCGGATGTTGTTTCGAAAGCCGTCGAGCAGTGCCAGCAAGATGACCGGGAGGGACACGTTGTCTTGCTGTCTCCTCAGGGTAGGCGATTTGATCAAAGCAAGGCAAAGGAGTTATCTTTAAAGGCCCACTTCATTTTGATCTGTGGTCGTTATGAAGGAGTGGACCAGCGGGTGTCCGATCATGTGGCGGACGAGGAGATCTCGGTTGGAGATTTTGTTCTCTCGGGCGGAGAGTTTGCGGCCCTTTTGATTGTGGATGCGGTCTGTCGCCTGGTGCCCGGTGTGGTAGGGAAGGGAGGATCAGTTCTCCAGGAGTCTTTCATGGACGGCTTGTTGGATTATCCTCACTACACCCGGCCGGCAGAGTTTCGAGGATGGAAAGTACCGGATGTCCTGCTTTCCGGGAACCATGCCGCCATCGAGCAGTGGAGGCAGCGGGAAGCCCTCAGGCTGACACGCCGTCGTCGCCCCGATCTGTTGGGGGAAGAAATGGACTACGAAGACCACTTGGATGAAACTGAGCAGAATTAGAGGTGAGATATGAACTTGGTCGATAAGGTCGAGAAGCAATTTATACACGAGAACGTACCCAAATTCAGGGCCGGAGATACGGTTCGTGTGAACGTGAAGATTCGAGAAGGGGAAAAGTTTCGAGTTCAGGCCTTCGAAGGGGTAGTTATTGCCATTCGGAAAAAGGGGTTAGGTTCCACGTTCACGGTACGCAAGGTCTCTTTTGGATATGGAGTCGAGCGGATTTTCCCTCTCTACTCACCCACCATAGAAACCATCGAAGTCGTCAAAAGGGGACGGGTAAGACGGGCTAAACTCTATTATTTGAGAGAACTCAGGGGGAAAGCCGCACGCATCAGAGAGAGACGGTAAATCCTTGTTTCTCGGTGCAGGTTGCACGTTCCGTTTATCGAAAACTCTCCGATCTAATGGGGCACCGGTCCGTTGTCGGCACCTTCTAGGCGGCTATTACGGGTCACGAACGTGAGTAACCCTCCGAATGAGTTTCCCTTTGTCCCTTTCCCCCCTGAAAGCAAGAGCGGAAAAGTTTTATTCGTGGTGTATGTTCTCTACTGTCTTGAGGTAGGGGTTTTTCTGGTCATTTATCCTTGGATTCTCTCCTGGGAACAGAATTTTCTCCTCTATCAGTTTCCTTTTCTGAAGGCGCTGTTTCTTAACTTTTTCTTCCGTGGTGCTGTATCTGGGTTGGGAGTCGCCAATATCATCCTAGGGACTTGGGAAATTGCCCACAGTTACACATATTTTAGAAAAGCATAGTTTCTCGACGCCGATCCGATTGGCCGTTTCCAATCGACTCGCCTTCCTGGAACTTGGCGCGCTCGATTATCTAAGACTGCTGTTCCGAACATCAGCGCACATCGTGCAGTGGCGCGAGAAGGATCTCACCCGCCAGGAAAACAGAGTCTTCATTCAAGAGGGGGTGAATTTGGCCCGCCAGCACGACAAATTGTTCATCGTCAATACGCTCTTCGACTTGGCCTTCGAGGAACGTGCCGATGGAGCTCACCTGACATCTGGACAGGATCTCAGGGCGGCTCAAAGCGCACGAAAGTGCCTGTCAGGCAACGAAACTCTCATAGGGAAATCGGTTCATACTTTGGAGGAGGCAAAGAGGGCTGAGAGAGAGGGCGCCGAATATCTTCTGCTGGGCCCTATCTTTGATCCCCTCTCCAAGGCGTCCAGCGTTGCACCTCTTGGAACCGCGGTTCTGCGAAAAGTGGTTGAAGCAGTGGAGATCCCGGTTTTTGCTATCGGAGGTATCGAAGAACCGCATTTCGAAGACATCTTGAAGACGGGAGCCCGTGGTGTAGCCGGCATCACCTGGGTCCACCGGGAAGTGGAGAGGATGCTGACCCCTGACCGCTGACCGCTGGTCTTCGACCAGCGGGTTTCACGTTCCACTTTCCAAGTTCCACGTTTAAAGAAAAGAAGAGTAGGGGCGCACGGTGTGCGCCCACGAATCAGATGGCAAGGCCAATGTAGCGGCCGCTCTGTGAGCGGTCTCGCTGACGCTCGACCGCGTTCCACGTTCCAGGTTCCACGAAAAGGATTGTAGGGGCGCGCACGGCGTGCGCCCACCGATCAGCAGGCAAGCCCAATGAACTGGCTACTCTTGGAGCGGCTCTCCAGAATCGGCATCACTGCGGGGCGCCCAGGCCATAGAGAGATCCTTTTTGTGCGGCGATCGATGTTTCTTCTGCCTGAAGCAGCTCTTTATACAGAGCCTGATCCTGAAGCTCGATGGCAAGCTGTTTAATGGGTTCTAGTTGAGGGATGAACTGGCTGATAGCTTTGTTTAATTCTTTGAGAGACTTTTCAATGTCCTTTTCAGATGCCTTCTTGTAAATAACCGTTTCATCGATATTGATCATGACACCGTCGATGGCCAGTCGGTAGGCGTGGACCATGTCCCAATAGGTATAGAATTCCAGCGGGTTCTCGTCTTTCTCTTCCCATTCCAGCTGGTCCATTCTTCGTAGAATTTCTCCCAAACGAGACTTCGCAATTCCCAGGAAGACCTCCACCCTCTTTTTCAATTCCTGAGCCAGTTGGATTTGAGTGTATTCTGCGTCGGTGAAGCGATCCTTGGTTTGCAAGGGCTCGACGGTCGATACGGGGATCGTTCCAGATATTGCCAGTCCCCAGGAGCTGAAACGGTCACCCCCTTCTCCGGAGGCGAATGGGACGGGCATCAAGCCGCCCCCCAATCCCTCTCCCAGCAGGTGGGTTAGCAGGATTCTTCTCAGTTTCTCCACTGCTTGGGATGTCAGTTCGAACTGATCGAGATACTCCCAAGGTGCGGCAGACTGCATGCCCTTGATCGTTTCAACGAACCTACGCAGCCGGATTTCCAGTTGTTTGACCTGCTTGGAACGGAGGTCCTTGGACTCCTCAACCTGGGAAGATTCCTGCTCCACGTAGCGACACAGTGCTCGTATCTGAAGCAAGAGATCTCCAAATGCCACCGGTTCATTTCCCTTGACGTACCTTTTCAAGAGATTGGAATTTCGGTCAAAAACACCTTTGAACAGATTAATCCGATCCCGATACCGGGGTTTCCTCTGATAATCCCGAAGTTCCTTGTCGGTCAGAAGATCCTGTAGTTGAAGCGCCTCTACTCCCTCTTGCCCGAGAACGAACAAGTTTGCTGTGAAAAGTAATGTCAGGGCGATGAGCTTCATTTCACATTCTCTCGGGAACCGGTATTCCCAGTAAGTCCAGGCTTTTGACTAACCCGCGGCGTGCCACATCGGCGACGGTGAGATAAAAAGACTTCTTAATTGGATCTCCCTCAGAAAGGATATGATAGGTATGATAGAAAAGATTCAGCTGTTGGGCCAGTGTAAAGGCGTGTTTGGCCACATAAGAAACCTCGAGGGTCCGAACGGCCTGGGTGACAGCTTCTTCCAGTCGAGCGGTGTGAAGGAGAAGGTTCCAGATCTTCTCGGTGCCGAGTAGATGTGAAAGGGCGTTCGCGTCTTCCCACATTTTTCTGGACTGCTCTTCCAAAACTGCGGAGTTCCAATCGGAATCGTCTTGATCCAGTTTCCGGAAAATATTATTGGCTCTCACCACCGAATACTGCAGGTATGGCCCCGTCTCTCCTTCGAAGCTGAGAGCGTCGGCGAAGTCAAAAGCGATCACCGAGTTGCGGGTGTATTTCAGGAGAAAGTAGCGGAGTGCCCCGACGGTGATCTTGTGGGCGATCTCCTTGCGCTTTTCGAGCGGTAAATCGGGTTGGCGTGAGTTGACCTCCTGAAGCGATTTTTCAATCAGAATATCGATGAGATCGTCGGCTTTGACTCCTAACCCCTTCCTTCCGGACACCTCTACATGGGGTTTGCTGCGTTGGTCTTCGGATAATTCGATACCCAACTCAGTGCAGCAACGGGGAGACAAAGCCACCATTTCATAAGAAAAGTGTATTGAACGGTCCGATTGCTCGGAATAGCCGAGTCGAAGCAGGCCCTCGGTGACCACCTTCTGAAGATAGGACTGACGGGCGTCAATCACGTTAAAGACCCGTTGTCCCTGTCCGAATGCCGGCGCAGGGTAGGGCGAGGTTGCAGCCGATGTCATCCAGACCGTGTTGTTGTCTACACTCTCGTCGTTGTACGGATTGATGTGGCCATCCTGATATTGGAACTGGGGCCGGTAGTGAAAAGTTTTACCCAGGAGACCAAATTTCCACAGTTGGTAGGCGATGTCTTTTCCCACATAGGTGACGGTTCCATTGCTTCTGACGATGATCTTTTCCTCTCCCGGTTGGCCGTCCAGGCCGGGCAACTGCATCGTCCAACAGCCGTTGTTGGGACCCTCTTCTTGAAAGGTAATGGCCTGGGTTTCTTTGAGACGCTCGAAGGCTTCTTCCCAGAATTTCAGGCTCAAAATTTCGCTTTCCCGGGGCAGAACTTGATATCGCACGCCGATACGCAGCATCGTCTTGAGGTGAGCCAGAACAATTCGCATGGAAATATGTTCAGCCATTTCTGCTGCCATGCCCTGGCCCACTTCGAGGTTCTTGAGGATCTCTTCCCGAAATTGAGTGCGAGAGGTGTCCTCCTGATACCATCTTGAGACCTCTGCATAGAGGTCCCAGCAGTAGTAGTCGAACGGTTCTTCTATGGATTTGATTTCCTCGAGGGACAACTTGCGTAGATGCTGAAAGCCCACCACCACGTCGGCCACCTGAACACCGGTGTTGTCGATGTAGTTTTGTACTTCGACCTGGGTGCCGCCGGCCTTCAGAACTCTGACGAAGGTGTCGCCGAGCACGGCATTCCTCAAATGCCCGATGTGAGCTGCCTTGTTGGGATTGATATTGGTGTGCTCGACAATGACCTTTTCACCCGAATATTCAACTTCTGAGTCCTGAAGCCACTGGTCCAGGTCTTCCAGAAAAGAGATTCGTTCGAAGAAAACATTCACATAGCCTCCTTCTGCCACAATGCGATCAACCAGGGGCGGTGTCTCGATGTTTTCCTCGACCTCAGCTGCGATGTCATGAGGGGACCGGCGGAGAGTTTTTGCCAGTTCAAATGGGAAGGGGAAGGCCAGATCTCCAAACTCGCTTCGAGGAGGTGTCTTTACCGTCAGCATCTCCATCTGGACCTTGAAGTGAGCCGCAATAAATTGCTTTAGAAATTCTTCGACCTCTCGGGTTCGTTTTAGCAGCATACACAGGTCATCATAAGCGAAATGAGAGAATTGTGCATCAGCCCATGAGTGGGTGATGCCATTGTCTGGCGGTGGGGTTGAGTCAGGTGGAGGTCATCGAACGGGGTCCATGCGATATCGCTGGAACCGGCCTGTGGTAACCACTGTAGCGACTGAAAAGAATGTAAAGTATAGTGATACCTCCCTGATGTGGCAGTACTGATGAGGCTGGCTGGATTTCCCCAGCATTCCCGCACGAAGGCAGAAAGGCACGGGCCCCGATGGCACAAAAAGTTCTCTACTTCGACCCTTTCAATGGGATAAGTGGTGACATGATTCTGGGGGCACTCCTCCACCTTGGGTTGCCGCTGGAGTATCTCGAGAAGGAGTTGGCGAAATTGAAACTTGAGGGATATCAGTTGGCGGTTCACGACGTGGTTCGCCAAGGCCTTCGAGGAGTCAACCTGCAGGTCAAGAAGAAGGCTCCCCAACCTGATCTCCATCATCAGGGACATGAACATCATGAGCACGGCAGTAGAAACTTCACTCAGATCAAGCGACTGATCGAGGAGAGCGGGTTGTCTCCATGGGTGCGGGATAGAGCGGTCAAGATTTTCCAGCGTCTGGGGGAAGCGGAAGCCAAGGTGCACGAAACCCCTTTGGATGAGGTTCACTTTCATGAAGTAGGCGCCGTCGACTCCATTGTCGACATCGTAGGATCCTGTATCGGGTTTCACTATTTAGGGGTGGAATATTTTCTGACCGCCCCATTGAATCTGGGAGGAGGTACCGTGACTTTTTCCCATGGAACTTGGCCGGTGCCCACTCCCGCCACGGCCGAATTGCTGATTGATTTTCCGGTTTATACGGGCCAGGTTCAGGGAGAGTTGACCACTCCTACCGGGGCAGCGATCGTGACTGAATTGGTGCAGGAACAGGGAACTTCACCCGTTTGCCGCTATCATAAGTGGGGATTTGGTGCCGGGGACAGGGAGTTTGATGAGATACCCAACATGTTAAGATTGCTATTGGGAGAGAAACAGTTTCCGAATGACGCCGGAGATTTACATCCCGATGAGGCATGGCAAGAGGAAACGGTCTCGCTTCTGGAGGCCAACATTGATGACACGGATGCCGAAACTCTAGGGCACTGCCTGGAATTGGCCCTCGAAAAGGGAGCTTTGGATGCTTTCTGTAGGCCCGTGCAAATGAAAAAGAGCCGTCCGGGCGTCACGCTCTCGATTCTCTGTCGGCAAGAGGATCGGGGCAGAATGGCAGAGTTGGTTTTCAAGGAAACCTCGACTTTGGGCCTCCGCTGGGGGAACTGGAACCGATGGGTTCTGGACCGTGAGACCCGTCAGATGGACACCAAATTCGGGAAAGTGAACATCAAGATTGGCCGTTTTCGCGGGAAAATTGTAAGTGTTGGTCCGGAGTACGAAGACCTCAAGTCAATCGCGCAGAAGCATAATCTTCCCTTGAAGGTGATACGACAAACGGTTATGACTCAAGTCACGGACAGCGGTTATGAGTAGCAGTTACTATCTGACGACGCCTCTATACTATGTCAACGGCGTTCCCCATGTGGGACACGTCTATACCTCCGTGGTTGCGGATGCCCTCGCTCGTTACAAAAGAATGTGCGGCATGGACGTCTGCTGTTTGACCGGGACCGATGAACACGGCCTCAAGATCGAAAGAGCCGCGCGCCAGGAGGGGTTGACCCCTCAAAAATTGGCCAATAGATATTCGGACACCTTTCGAGAATCCTGGAAAAACTTCGACCTGAAATTTGATGAATTTATTCGCACCACCCAAAAGCGACACCGAAAAGCGGTGGTGGAAATGTTTAACAGAATTCAGGAGAACGATTATATCTACCTGGGTGAATACAGCGGCAATTATTGCGTGAATTGTGAAGCCTACACCCCTGAGAATTGCGAAGCGTGTCCCGACTGTGGGCGTCCCCCTGAATTCATGACAGAGGAGAGCTATTTCTTCAAACTCTCCGCCTTTGAAGAGAAACTGCTCAAGTTCTACGAATACAATCCGGACTTCGTGGTTCCCTCTACTCGCATGAACGAGATCATCAGCTTCGTGAAAGGTGGTCTCAGAGATCTCAGTATCAGTCGCACCTCCTTCAGTTGGGGGATTCCGGTCCCAGGTGATGAAAAACATATTTTTTACGTCTGGTTTGATGCTCTCACCGGTTATTTGGCTGGGATTGGGTTCGCCAGTGATGCTGAAAAGTTTGACAGGTATTGGCCGGCACAGGTCCAGCTCATCGGTAAAGACATCCTGCGCTTTCATGCCGTCTATTGGCCGGCCTTTTTATTTGCTGCGGGCTTGGAACCTCCCAGCCAACTGCTGGTCAACGGTTGGTGGACGGTTGAGGGAGAAAAAATGTCCAAGTCTCGAGGCAACACCGTTACCGCCGAGGAACTGACAGACATCACACAGCCGGATTATGTTCGGTATTTCCTGCTGAGGGAAATTCCAATGGGCTCCGATGGGAATTTTTCCTATGACTTGCTGGTGACGCGAGTGAACAGCGATCTCGCCAACGATCTGGGAAACCTTTGCAATCGCATCCTCACCATGATCAATACCAGTTTTGGTGGGGAAATCCCGGAACCCGGAGAGATGGAAAGTGCCGATGCGGAACTGCGGCAATACAGCAGTGAAACGATCGATCTTTATCGAAAGAACTTCGACAGCCTTCAAATGAACAAGGCGATCGACAACGTTTGGGAGCTCATTTCAGTCGTCAACAAGTACCTGGTGGCCAATGAGCCCTGGGCGATGGCTGGCGATGAAACCAAGAAGGAACGCTTGGGAACTGTATTGTACTGTTCAGCGGAATCTCTTCGAATCATTACCATTTTGCTGAGTCCCATCATTCCTGAAGGGACCGCGGCCATGTTCAAGCAACTGGGAATCGTAGAATCCATCGAGGATCAACGAATCCCTGGTCTGACCTGGGGGGGCTTGGAGCAGGGTTCTTCGATTGGGAAAATCGAGGCTGTTTACCCACGTCTGGATGCCAAGGAATTCATGGCATGTGTCCAGAGAAAGAAGCAGGAAAGTGAGGAGGCCTCCTTACTGGAAGTCAAGGAAGTCGAAGCAGTCGCAAAGAAGAAGACGATCGACATCGGGGAGTTCGGGAAAATCGAGATGAGAGTGGGTAAAGTCATTTCTGCAGAAGCCATCCCGAAATCGAACAAACTGTTGAAAATAAAAGTTGATATCGGTTCAGAGGTTCGTCAGGTTGTAGCAGGAATCGGCCAGGAGTACCCGGTAGAATCCTTGCCCGGCCGCTTGGTTGCAGTGGTGACCAATCTCAAGCCCGTCAAACTGATGGGTGTAGAGTCCGAAGGCATGCTGGTTGCAGCATCCAGCGAAGGAAAGCCGGTTCTGGCAACTTTCACCGAACCCGTTCGACTGGGTGCGCGACTGAAGTAATGTTCGTTGATTCCCACGCTCACCTGGATTCCCCTGACTTCCAGTCGGATATCGAGGACGTTCTCCAGCGAGCCCATCAAGCCCAGGTTTCGGAAATTGTCACCATCGGTTGTTTTCGAGGACCGCTGGAGGGGCAACCTGCTGCCTATGCCCAACTCCTGGACAGGTACGATGTTTTGTATGGTTGTGCCGGGGTTCATCCTCATGATGCCCGGTTTTATGGGCCTGATCTGGAAAACGACCTCGTCAAACTCATGGAACATCCCAAGATGTTGGGGTGGGGGGAAATAGGGCTGGATTTTCACTATGAGAACTCATCTCGTTCCCAGCAGGTCGAGGCCTTTCGGGAGCAGTTGAAGAGAGCACGCGAGTTGGGGAAACCCGTTGTGATTCACTCACGGGAGGCCGAAGATCTGACCTGTCAGATCCTGGAGGAGGAGTTTTCTCAGGGGCCGGGAGGGGTTCTGCACTGTTTTACAGCCAGCCTCGAGACCGCAAAGCGTTGCTTGCTCCTGGGGTTTTACATTTCCTTCGGTGGAATACTCACATTTCGTAGGGCCGAGGAATTGAGAGATATTGCCCTGCAGATACCCTCGGATCGATTACTCATCGAGACCGATGCCCCTTACCTGGCACCGGTGCCGTTTCGGGGCAAACGAAACGAACCGGCCCTGGTGGTCAGGGTCGCAGAAACGCTGGCTGAAATCCGCGGAATGACGGTGGAGGAGATCGGTGAATTGACGACGGCCAATTTTCGGCGATTGTTCGCACTGGATTGCTAGGAGAAACGCGTCGCTGACGCTCCGTGTAGAGAACGAACAAACTAACGAACCAACAAACGACAGAACGAACAAGCGAAACGTCAGAAGCCGAGAACACAATCCCTGGTCAGCGCCTCGGCCCTTCAGGCCTCGCGCGTTTCACGTTTCAGGTTTCACGTTTAACGTGGGTCCGGAGTGTGGGAGGCGCCTCAGTGCGCCGATTCCGGAGAGCCTCGGTATGATCCTCCTCTTCTTTCGTGAAACATTAAACGTGAAACGTGAAACGCGCTGGTCTTCGACCAGCGTCGGTCAGTCGGTCAGCTTCTTCTGTTGTCAGCTTCTTCCTGGAATTGGTATAGTATCGCGGGTTGAACATATGAAAACAGTTTCAAGTGTATCCCTGACTCCCCACGATATTTTTAAGCTTGTTGAGGCCGATCTGCAGGAAGTGGAGATTTCTCTGAAGGCGGAGAGCAAGGCTTCCTCTACCCTCGTTAATGACATCAATGAGTATCTCCACAACAGTGGAGGCAAGCGAGTTCGGCCGGTACTTCTTCTTCTTTCTGCAAAACTGTGTGGATTTGAAGGTAAAGCCACCCAGCTGGTCGGTTCAGTGGTTGAGCTGATTCACGTGGCTACCCTGGTGCACGATGACATCATTGATGATGCGGATATACGGCGAGGACAGCCTTCGGTCAACGCGACCTGGGGGAATCAGGTCACCGTTCTCATGGGTGACTGGTTGTACATGACCTCCTTTCGTCAGGCACTTGAGCTGCGCAACTTTCGGGTGTTGGATGTCTTGATTGGTATCACTCGAGAGATGGTTGAAGGAGAGTTGATCCAGTTAGAACAACAGGGCCGGTGGGATCTTAGCGTCGAGGAGCACCTGGAGGTCTGCCGGAGGAAGACGGCCCACCTGTTTGCGGGCTGTAGCCGTCTGGGCGCCATATTGGCGGAAGTAGGCACCGATCTGGAGGACAAACTCTACGAGTTCGGCCATGCCCTCGGCATGGCCTTCCAGTTGACCGATGACTTGCTGGATTATACTTCCAATGAGGACACGCTAGGTAAGCCGGTGTTGAAGGATCTCGTCGAGGGGAGAACCACCTTGCCCATCATCCATCTGATGCAGCAGGCCAATGGTGAGGAACAGGAATTTATCCGTGATGTGATCCAGACCCAGAATTTCATCCCTCAAAACAAACAACGAATCATCGACTTGGTTCAAAAATACGGAGCGTTGAAAGGGTCACAGAAGCTGGCGGAAGACTATATTCGTCAGGCCAAGCGGGCTCTGTCTGCCTTCCCCGATTCCATCTATCGCGATGCCCTCATGAGCCTTGCAGAACTGGTGATGGATCGTAAGAAGTAACGGCATACCCCTTCTGTCGTAGCCTGGCCGCCTTGATCTGGGCGAAACGACAAAATCATCCGAAACACAACCCTCGGTCAGTAATTAGATGGGGGTGGAGGAATGTCTTCCACGCTCCAGGGGTCGTTGGATTCTTCTGCGCCTTCCTGGGTGGCTTGGCTTTCCATCCTGACCTGGGCTAGATTCAAATCCACTGGTGCGTAATGGCTTTCGAAGTCCTCGACCGGCATGTCCTGGGTGATTTCCTGCATGAAATCGATCCAGATTGGAAGAGCCAAAGTCCCCCCGTAGACCTTTTCTCCCAGTGACAGCTTCTGGTCATAACCGGCCCACACGCCGGCTGTGATCTGAGGTGCGAATCCCACGAACCAGCTGTCTGTCGAGTCATTAGTGGTGCCCGTTTTTCCTCCCAGGGGGCGTCCTAACACCCGTGCGCGACGCGCGGTTCCACGCTCCACCACGCTGCGCAGCATGTAAATCATTTTTTCGGCTGTGTCTGGAGAAAGGACGTGTTCATACTGGATCTGGTGATCGAACAGTACGGTGCCATTGTAATCTTCCACCCGCGTGATGAAGTGGGGTTCGGCTCTCAACCCGTGATTAGGAAAAACGGTGAAAGCCGAGGTGATCTCTTGAAGTGTGAGTTCTCCAGCCCCCAGTGCTATGGCGAGATAGGGGGGGAGGTCGTGCGGAATGCCGAATCGGTGTGCGACCTCAATGACTTTTTCGATGCCGATGGCATTGGCCAGTCGAACGGTGGGAACATTCCGGGAAAGTGCAAAGGCATCCCGGATTGTCATGATCCCCCGGAATGCTTGGTCAGAGTTCTCCGGTGCATAAATGCGTCCCAGGCCGTCCCGATAACTGACCGGGGCATCCAGCACGTGCTCTTCAGGAGAATAACCGGCTTCAAGGAGGCTGACGTAGGTAAAGGGCTTGAACAGCGAGCCTGGTTGTCGAAGGGCCTGGGTCGCTCGATTGAACTTGCTTCTTTGAAAGTCAAATCCGCCCACCATCGCCTTGATGGCTCCTGAGCGGTTGTCGATCGCCATCAGGGCGCCCTGCACCTCTGGAACGCGATCCAACGTGGCCTGAATCGTCCTCTCGGACCGATTAATCTCCCGTAGAGAAAACACGGCAACATTGCCCGGCTTGAGCACGGCATCGACCTTTTCTTCGCCCGTCCACTCGATATCCTCAGGTTTGATCCGGGCGGTGTAACTACCGAATTTAACCTGTGCCTGCTCAGGGGATGACTCGATCACCAGTCCAGGAACCATCTGACCTTCATAGAAAATTTGCTGCCACTCCGGATGAACATAGGTCTCAGGTGTCTCAACCTGCTGGACCACGATCAATTCCAGGGGATCTTCCCTTTTCACTGTTTTCTTGTCGAATTGTTTGAGGCCTTCCTGTAAAGCCCTGCGTGCCGCCACCTGCATCTCGTAGTTCAGGGTGGTGTATATCTTCAGCCCCCCTTCCCAGATCTGCTTGGTGGTGTAGTTGTTTCCCAGGTATTGCCGAACCCACTCGGTGAAATAGGGAGCCGGGCTCTGATCATAGTTTTTCCCTTCGACCACTAGCTGTTCTTTACGGGCCTCCTCGAACTGGGCCGAATCGATCTGTTTTTCACTGAGCATGCGGCTCAGGATGAAGTTCCTTCGGGTGACGGCCTCGGCAGGATGGTTGATGGGGGAATGTCGGCCGGGAAGCTGGATGACTCCAGCCAGCAAGGCACTTTCGGAAAGCGTCAGTTCCTGAATCGTTTTGTGGAAATAAAAGTCTGCAGCTGAAGCCAGTCCGTAGGTGCCGTGGCCCATATAAATCTGGTTGCAGTAGAAAGTGAAAATCTGCTCTTTGGTATAGTTCTCCTCGATCTCCAGGGCGAAGAGCATATCCTTGATTTTTCGCGTGATGGTTTTTTCTGAGCCCGTAAAGAGGAGTTTGCTCAGCTGCATCGTGAGGGTGGAGGCGCCCTTCCTTTCTCGATAGAGGATATCGCGAACCACGGTCACTGCAAGCCGTCGGAAGTCTATTCCAGAATGTCTGAAAAAATCGGCATCCTCGGCCGATAAAACAGCATTCTTGAGATATTGGGGAATCTGTTCGAAGGCGACCAGGGTTCTTTTTTCCAGGGCATACTGGCCCACCACCCGTCCATCGTCCGAGTAGACGTAAGAAACAATATTCGGACGCACGGCCTGCAGTTGCTCGACTTCCGGAAGATCCAGGACATACCCGAAGAGCAACCCTCCCAGTAGGCCTCCCGTTGCGGTTACCAAAACCAGAAAACCATAGGTCGCCTGAAACAGGCGTTGTCGATTCTTCTTGAAAAATTGACGAACCCGTTTTTTCATTGATTCCTATTCTACATCAAGCGGATGAATCGATTCAGGTGCCTACTTGACAGGAGCAGGACCCGGTACTCCTTCCTATGGATAGGATAAGTGGGCTTCGGTTGCACCCGGAGGCCAGGGAGGAGCGTTTTTGGACAACTCCATCGGGTAGGCTATCATGTAGAAGTAGAGTTATATTCCCAGGTTAGCCTCGCAACCGTCTTTCAGCAATGTGAAAAAGGAGATCCGTTATGTATAGATTACGAGTCGTTCCGGCCGCCCTGCTTTTGTTTGGATTGTGGGGGTGCAGCCAGGGCGTGGAGCAGAGTACCGCAGCGGAAGAAGAACACCCTGAGACTTCGACCGAGGCAGAGTCTTCACCGGCTCCTGCCGCGGTCCTGATCGTCTCCTCCGGCACTGAACTCAAGGTACGTCTGGCCCATTCCGTCAGTTCGGCAACCAATCAACCAGGTGATGCATTCGAAGCCATCCTGGATCAGGATCTGCTGGTCGACGATCAAGTCGTTGCACCTGAGGGTAGTGCTCTCACAGGACGGTTGACCGATGTGGTTTCCTCCGGAAAGGTGAAGGGCCGCGCCAGGATGACCCTGGTTTTAGAGACCCTTCAGGTGGGTGACGCCTCCTACCCAATACAGGTCGCCCCCATTTCATTTGAGGCCGAGACAACGGTCAAGGAAGATGCGGTAAAGGTAGGAATCGGGGCGGGTATCGGTGCCGTTGTGGGAGCGATTGCCGGGGGTAAAAAGGGGGCCGCTGTGGGCACCGCTATCGGCGGTGGAGGCGGTGCGGCAGCTGTCATGCTCACCAAGGGAGCTCAAGTCGAGTTTGAGGCGGAACAGGACTTTCAATTCCAATTGGTCCAGGATCTGGAGATCCAATAACCTGGGGGTAAGATGGCCCCTCCCTCTTGTTTTCAGGCCGGTAGGGTACAATGGTTGTTATGAAGAAGTTTATAGTCTTCGCGATAGTTCTGGTTGGTGTTAGTGGGGTATACCTGTGGGCCCAACAGTGGCAACAGGTGGGTGTTTTGAAGAATGATGCGGGAAGAGAAGAATCCGTTCTGATGGTGGAGTGGGCGTCTCCGGGTTCTGTGGGAAGGGCCATCATGGTCGAGGATCGTGACGGGGGAGCCCAGGCCACGAGCATCGTCCGGCACATCCATGACACTCATGTTGTTCTGAAGAAAACGCTGGGACGCACTTTTCCTGCCGGCTCCCGAGTCTATCAGTAGTCCCCTCCGAGAGCGGATTCGTTCCAGGGTTCACGTTTCTCCATCGACTTGGTCTTGTGGTGGTACCCGGTGGGCAGCTTACGCCCCAGAGACGCCGAGGCACCGAGAGGACTGGACTCCTGTCTTCTGGCGATCTTCTTTCTGATAGAATTCACCTCAAATCTCATCCGCCGTGTTCTGTGAGGAGTGAATCCCGTGAGAAGTGAAAGGAGACCGCTCTGATATGGCTAAACAAAATCTCTTGAGAGTGTTGTGGTTGGTCTGTGCCACGGTTGTTCTCAATGCTCAAATACCGACACAGGAAACGCTGCAGTACCCTGCGCCAATCTATCCTGAACTGCGAGATGTCAACAGTCCGGAGGATCTGCTGGACATTGCACGAGTCATCGTGAACAGACCCTCAAGAGAAGGGTCCGGCTTTGCTGTGGGGTGGGGTATCCAACCGGGGCAACGGGTTCTGCTGGCCCCGGATAGCTCGTTTGATCGGCGCGTGATAACCGCCCTGGAGATGGCGATAAGAGAAGCAGGGGCGAAAGTGGATGTCATCTTTCTGGACTATCACAGCTTTTTTCCGGCGATGAAACCCGCCGAAGCCGTCAAAGAGTTGGAGTATTTCCTTTTTCTCAACCGGAATGCATTCCGTTCCAAGCTATTTGTCAGAGATTTGGTCCAGTCCGTGGCTGAGTACCACGTCGTGATCCATGGAACCGGTGGCGGCAATCCAGAGCATGCGGGGTTTAGATGGGAGAAAATTCCATGGCAGACACTCGACGAGTTCATCTCAGGGACGGCCGAGTATCCTGCTGAAATCGTGGAGGCCATCGATCGGAAGACCTGGGACACTCTATTGAAGGCAAAAAAGGTGAGGATTACCGATCCGGAGGGAACCGACATCACCTGGACGGTGAGAATAGAAGACCGCGGCCCTAATCCCGGGCAGATCCGTGGTAGGGGGCATATCGGGGCCTATCCACCTTTTTCAACCAAAGATATACTGGATGCAGAAGGCGTGATCGCCGGATCATCGAACCATACCGGATTCTTCCCACGGATCAAAGTTCACATCAAGGGCAATAATGTGACTCATATTGAAGCCGGGGGCAGCTACGGGGAAAACTGGAAAGCCGTGTTGGAGAAGTACAAGGATGTTGTGTGGCCTGGCGCACCTGGGCCGGGAATGGGATGGCTGCATGAAGTGGCCATCGGAACCAATCCCAAGTCTTCTCGCCCGGCGAATATCATGATCCAGCCGAGTCGAATCGCGAGCTGGGAGAGATCAAGGAGTGGCGTTATCCATTGGGGAATTGGCACCCAGGGAGACAGGAGTTGGGCAGAGAAAAACAACATGCCGGACGGCCATTTCCACGTGCACAGCTATTTCAACACCTTTGAATTGGAGACCGAGGATGGCCAGTTCATCAAGCTCATCGATAAAGGCCACCTTACTGCCCTGGACGACCCGGAAATAAGAAAAATCGCTGCCAAATATGGGGATCCCGATGAGGTGCTCAAGGAGGCATGGATACCTGCCATACCCGGGATCAATGTCGAGGGGGACTATCAAAGAGATTTTGTGACCGATCCCGGTAGCTGGATCCAAAGGGAACATGAAAAGGCTTATGGAGAGTGGCTGAAGAAGCACTATTAGCCGCCCGCTGGTCTTCGACCCGCGTGTTTCATGTTGGTCCGGAACGTGGGAGGGCCTCAGCGCGCCAATTCAGGATGGGGGCAGGGCAGTGCACCTCTACACTTTCTTCTCCAGGCGGAACCGGTTTCTCGGGCTAGGTGCGTTCCATTGCTCTCACTTTCCAGGAATCATATGATTGAGGAGCAGCATTCCTTGGTGGGGACCTATGAAAGTTCTTGTCACCGGCGCGACCGGGTATATTGGCGGCAGACTCATCCCCAACCTGCTCGAAGCTGGCCATCAGATCCGGATCATCGTTCGAGATCCGAAAAGGGTGATTGGGCGGCCCTGGGAAAAGTCGGTTGAAGTCACTCGGGGTGACCTGACGGATTTGAATTCCCTCAGACCGGCTCTTGATGGGATCGATTGCGCCTACTATCTCGTCCATTCCATGTATGCCGGGGTTGATTTCGTCAACCAGGATCGGCTTGCCGTCAAGAATTTCATTCAGGCGGGAAAGCATCTGAAACATGTGATTTACCTGGGCGGCCTGTTGCCTGAGGCCACAACCATGTCGCGACATCTGCAAAGCCGGGCCGAGGTTGGCGAGACTCTGCGTGAAAGTTTGCCGACCACTGAAATTCGAGCCGGCCCCATAATCGGCTCCGGTTCCGCTTCGTTCGAATTGGTACGTTATGTAACTCAGCGTTTCCCGCTCATTGTTGCTCCGTACTGGATAAGAAATGAAGTCCAGCCCATTGCAATCCGCGATATTCTTCAATATCTGTGTTTGGCCCTTTTAAGAGACCCCTTGGGTATTGTTGACGTGGGTTCGGGACGACTGACGTTTCGACAAATGATGGAGGAATATGCCCTAGAGCAGGGCCTGGTAAAACGTTGGATTCTCTGTGTTCCCCCCTTTCTCCCACCCAGGTATGTGGTCTATTGGTTCGGCCTGTTGACACCGGTGACACGAGCCCTGGCCCTACCTATTATCGAAAGCATCACTCATCCGGTGATTGCGGATTGCTCAAAGGCGCGAACCGTCTTTCCGGAAGTACAGCCCATCTCGTATCGGCAAGCAGTTCAACTGGCGCTGGAGCGTATCGACCGGAATGAGGTGCAGACTATCTGGAGCGGGGCCATCGGTCATTTACCCACCTACGAGCTGATCGATAGCGAAGGGTTGATCCGGGAAATTCGAACCCTTTACTCGGATTGTTCGCCGGAAGCGGTGTTCCGGAGTTTTTCGAGTATTGGCGGAGATCGAGGATGGTTGGTATGGGAATGGGTGTGGGAGATTCGGGGACTGATAGACAAGGTTGTGGGCGGCCCTGGGCTACGGCGTGGTCGGCGACATCCGACAGAAATCTTATCGGGCGAGGCTCTGGATTTCTGGCGTGTTGAAGCCATTGTCCCCCCTCGCATGCTTCTCCTGAGGGCTGAAATGAAACTGCCGGGCCGAGCCTGGTTCCAATGGGAAGCGATCCCTGAGGGCAAGGGAACCCGATTGATTCAGACAGCGATGTACGATCCCAAAGGTTTTTTAGGAACAATCTATTGGTACAGTTTATATCCTATCCACAGGCTCATCTTCAGTGATCTGATCGAGGCAATTTCCCTTGATGCATCCAAATATGAAAATGACTAGCAGCCCCTCAAAACAAGTTGTTTTTGCCTTCTCTGCTCAGACCGCTTATCATTTATCCTGGATTCACAGGGGGGGATCACCGATGAGTCGACGGATCTTGATTCTGATGACGCTACTGACCTCGATGGGTGTATTCGAAGGAACTGCCGGAGCTGCGAGTTGGTCGGGGACCGTGAAGACCTTGACCTTCAAGACGGTTGATGGTCAGCCATTGGAGTTGGATGTCTATTACCCTTCAACGAAGATCGAGGAGCCGTCCCCCGCTCACATTTTCATCCACGGGGGAGGATGGACGGCCAACAGCAAGGAGATCGTTCTCAATACACCTGAGGGCTATGTCGTGGATTATCTGGCCGTTTTTGAGCGGCTTGCCCAGCAGGGCTATGTGGGCGTTTCCATCGACTACCGATTGGCAGGCGACTCAGTCAAGGTGCCGCAGCTTGTCGAGGACGTCAACGATGCCGTTCGATTCCTTCACAAAGACGGCCTTGATCATGGGATTGACCCCAACCGGATGGCGGTCTGGGGAAGCTCTGCAGGCGGTCATCTGGCCTTGATGGTGGGTCTTCCACCCAGCGAAGCCTTCCCGGGTGAGGCTGGACTTGCCGCCTATCCGTCGACGGTGCGTTGCGTGGTCTCCTGGTACGGTATTGGCGACTTTACGCTTCCCTCGGCCCGGGGACCGGATGGCGGTGCCAATTTTGAGGAAATCTTCGGGGAAAGCTACCATGAAGCTCCTGATCTGTACCGTCGGATGAGTCCTATTTCCCACCTGGTGCCAGGGGCCGTTCCCATGCTCCTGATGACAGGCGACCAGGATACGACGGTTCTTTTTGACCAGTCTCAGACTCTGCATCTCCGTGCTCAGACCCTGGGTCTGAACTCCACCTATCTACTGGTCAAGAACTCGGGACACGGTTGGCGTCCTGTCACAGGCCCCATCGTTCCCGACCAGGAAGAGATTCACAGACTCACGGCGGAGTTCATCAGGAACCATACCCAGTAAAGAGACTTGTATGATGCCTGAATTCGCCGCTTCAGTACCGGATTTACACCTGTTGAGCAACCAGCAAACGGGTGCCCTTCATCGCATGCCTTGTCAGGTCGGCGCTTTCGTCACTTCGTCCAGGTCCAGGCGATATCACTTCGCTCAGGTCAAGGCCCGCGGCGTCGTGCCGAGAACCCCTGCACAGTCCGGGCTGGAAAGGACCATCAAAATTGCCTGACAGCAGATACGATCTGGCCATCGTGGGTGCCGGTTTTTCAGGTCCGATTTTGGCGGCAAAAATTGCTGAGGGAGGAGTCAAGCCCGGGAGCGGAGACAAGCTGGAGATCGCCTTGATTGATGCCGGTCCGTATTACAAGGGATCTGCACGACCCGGCTATGGGACAGCCCTTCGGCGGCAGATGTTCACCAATCTGCAGGGCCCCCATCAGGGCGTCCATCTCTGGGACAACGATGTCAGCCGGGCCAAGATTGTGGGGGGAAGCTCCCTTCACTGGGCAGGTCACGCCTATCTTCCTTCACCGGCCGATTACCAGCACTGGCAAAAAGAGACAGGGGGTGATTGGACCCAGAACAGCCTTCGTTCCGCCGTCGATGAGATTCGCCGTGAGTTCAACATTCATGTCTATTCGGAAGCGATCGACACACCTGGAAATAAGCTGTTTTCTGATGTCGCCACCCGGCTGGGGTACAGTCCTGAAAGAACCGAAGTGGCCCGACGCAACTGCGTCTACTGCGATTTTTGCGCACCTCCCATGATGTGCAAATACGATTCGAGGGCCAGTACCCTCTGGTCCTACATTCCACGGGCTGAAAAAGCGGGTGTCGAGATTTTGGCCGAGACCTATGTGGAGAAGATCCTGATTGATGAAAGGGGAGGACGGGGCATCGCACGGGGATTGTTGTGCCGGAGCAATGGTTCTGACCATGAGATCACGGCCGATCGGATTCTGGTCTGCTGTGGCTATATGAATACTCCCCTGCTGCTCATGCGGTCAGGTTATGGTCCCCCCGAATGGGCGCTCAATCCGATTGTGGTGGAGAATCTCAATGTCGGCAAACACATTGACGGTCATCCTTTCAGTCCCTCGGTGAGCGCCCTCTTTGATCACCCGCTCGGCGACGGAGAGTTTGGAAGTCTGATGGGATACCGAATGGTGGACGATTTCCGCGAGGATGCTGAAGGACGGCTGCTTTTGACCGGCGATTTTGGAGTCGCAGGTTTTCCCAACCGGGATGCTTTGCATCCCATGGCCCCCGACTATGGCCGGGAGCACAAGAAATTCATGAAAAATCATGACATTCTTCGCACCGGCTCCATCCGGTTGAGAGTTGTGAAGCCCTCGGGACGCTGGTTTATAGGCCCGGAAGGGGAGATGCTTTACGGGGGAGATCATACCCTGACCTTGCAAAGAATGCGGGAAGGAATCGAAATGGCTCGGGAGATTCTGAGTGAGATGGGAGCGCAGAGGATCACTTCGCCGACGGTTGGGGAATTCGCCCCCCAAACACGGGGAGAGCACAAGGTCGGTTCCTGTCGTGCCGGAGTGGATCCGCAAACGTCTGTTGTCAATCCTCATTTTGAGTCCCATGATGTTGAGAATCTGTTGATTTGTGACGGCAGCGTGATCCCTCGAGCAAGCTCTGGACCATCGGGCACTCCCCAGGCAGCGATTTCAGTTCTGGCCGCAGCCCGCATCATCGAGCGGCATTTCAGATGAGTCAAAGAGGGTTAATCCTTTATGGAAACAGGGTTTAAGGATTGATGTGGAAAGAAGGCTGGCGTCAGGCTGAAAGGCCTGATGCATCTGAGATCCCCGAGCCGTATGCTCTTTGGCCGGGAGGCACCGACCGCCTGGTCGTGGTCTATTTTGTAGCGGTTATCCTTGTTTCCTATCTCGGCCTTCGATTCCTGGGCACCCGGTCTGTGTTGGTGGGAGGGCTTCCCGTCTTGATGCTGGTGACGATGATAATCTCACTCCTGTTTGTGGTGGGATTGTGGCTGCTTGCCTATCGATCCAGGGGCGGCGGGCAGCCAAGGCCATGAGTTCCCTCTTCATTCTGCAAATTATCCCGCCCGGCCTGGCCGAAGATGCGTCGTCTCACCTCTCGCAGACACTTACGGTTCTCGCGGCCTACCTGGTGGTGCTGGGAGTGATCTCCTACCTGGCCAGAAGTCGATACACTGGCGAGTTTTCCGACTATGTGACCGCTTCCAGAAGTCTGGGCTGGGTGGTGACGACACTGACCATCCTGGCGACCATCTGGAGCGGAGTGGCTCTGGCCGGATTTCCCGGATCGGTTTACGCTCTCGGGGCTCCCTTCATGACCTCCGTTATTTTGGGCCTCTGCACGTCGGCACCCTTGATCTGGTTTTTCGGGCGTCGGATATGGATCCTGGGACAGGAGCACGACTTCATCACGCCGGGAGATTTGCTGGGGGGGTACTATCAGAGCGACACGGTGCGAGTGTATACGGTGATCGCCAGCCTGGTTTTCAACCTGGCCTACACGGTCGCCCAACTGCTGGCTGGAGGAATTCTGCTCAACGTCCTTTCAGCCGGAGCCATCTCTTTTGACGGGGGCATGGTAATCATTGCCGTCGTGGTGTTGGTCCACGTCACGACCACCGGGATCCGCGGCATTGCCTGGCTGGACACCTTCAACGGCACTCTGATCCTGGTGATCCTGGCGGTGTTTTCCGTCTATATCATCCGGAGTGCTGGTGGAATGATCCACGTGTTTACGGGTCTGGGTCGACTGCAGACCCTGCACACCTCCCTTCCTGGAACATCGGGTATTTTTACTCCCCTGCAGACGCTCGTATTCGGTGCGGTCTTTGTTTCGGGAACCGCCGTGGTTTCTCCGGCTGTGTGGGTCAGAATGTACGCCATTCGGAAAAAAGAGGAGCTGTTCCGGGTGTCGGTCGCCTTCCTGGTGTTGATGACGCTGATTCACGTGTTCGGGACCTACTTCATTGGAACCTATGCCCGGGTGGTTTTTCCGGATATTGAAAATCCCGACTTCGTTTCTTCGCTTCTGGCCTTTGACCTGATGCCTTTTGGGGTCGCCGCTTTGTTTCTCGTGGCGGTTCTGGCCGCCATTATCTCAACCACCGATTCCTATCTGCACGTCTTGGCCGTCACCGTTGTGCGAGATCTGGTTCGAGCCGTTTTTATGCCGGAAATGAAGAAGGCTCGTGAATTGAACCTCAACTACCTGGTCATCACACTGGCGGCCGGGTTGAGCGTGGTGCTGGCCTTGTTGTACCCGGGGTTCATTACCCCTTTGGCGGTGGTGGCGGGAGGCCTCACGATCCAGCTGTTTCCTTTGCTTTTCGGTGCCGTGGTCTGGCCTCGTGCATCCACGGAGGCTGCCATCATTGCGCCTTTGGGAGGTGTCTTTACTCTGGTGGGAGTTCGACTGAATCTCTTCTCCGATCCCTTTTCCTCGCCGATGCTCCCCGGAATTGTCGCCTCTTTGTGCGTGAATTTCTTTCTCTTCGTCCTGATTAGCTATTTCACCAGACCTCAGCCTCTTGAGAGGATTGAAGCCTTCCACGGAGTGATTCGCAAGAACTTGTGAAGTGAGTTGAAGATCCAGTTTGTAGGATTCTATCGGAGCTATGCTCAAGATTGCCTTTGATCTCCTGGCTGACTTATCATGACCCTATAATTCCCATTCTGGATTGCCGCGAAGGAGCAGACATGCACAGTCAGTTGTTATCGAGAAGTTTCCGTCTCAGGACAGGCCTCCGATGGTCTCTTCTGGCAGGTTTAATAGGTTTTCTGGGACAAGGACAATCGATGGGGCTGCCCCAGGAGAGTTCTGACGGGATCTACACGGCGGAACAGGCAAGGCGGGGCCGGGAGATCTATGCGGCTCGATGTGCCGTTTGTCACGCCGAGAATCTGATGGGAGCCACCGCTTCACCGGTGGTTGGACCCCAGTTCGTCCAGAAATGGGGAGGTGTTCCTGAGAGCGCGGACAATAGGGAATGGCAGGGATTCAAGGTCGATGAACTGTTCTTTGCCATTCGTACCACTATGCCGCCCGGTGAGAGGGGGCTCATGACGCTCCAAGAGCAGGTGGCGGTATTGACCTACGTTCTCCAGCAGAACGGATTTCCGGAAGGTCTCCAGGCCCTTGAAGCCGGTGCCCGTAGTTTCAAGAGAACCGACTTGCCGTTCAAGCCTGTCGTGACCGAGGTCGTTCCCGCAGTGGCGGCCAGGATTGAGAAGCGACAACTGGTGTGGGTCGATCGCCAGGGAAAACAAGAAATACTGGCGGCTCCGGTGCGGCACTACTACCTGCCCAGGCTCTCCCCTGACGGCCGGCAGATAGCGGTGGAGGTACACCAGGACAAACCTGACATCTGGATCTTTGATATCTCCACCGGCGACCTGAAGCGAGTCACTCATGAAGGCGGGAATCGATTCCCTTTGTGGAGTCCCGATGGACAAAGGATACTGTTCAGTTCCGACCGGCACCAGAAAGTCGCTGAGGGATTCTTTGTCGACCATGATGTCTACTGGAAGGCTGCAGACGGCAGTGGGGAAGCGGAGCGCCTGACCTTTGGAGAACACAAACATGGTCCACAGAAATTCACCCCGGATGGGAAGACCCTGTCCTTTTATGAAATTCACCCGAAAACCTATCGAGATATCTGGATGCTTCCTTTCGAAGGGGATCGAAAACCCTGGCCCTTTCTTACGACCCCTCACCTGGAGGGAGGGATTGCCTTTTCACAGGACGGGCGCTGGATGGTTCACACCTCCAAGGAGACGGGCCGATATGAGATCGTCATTCGGGCCTTTCCCGACTCGGCACAGGTACGACAGATCACCACCGAGGGAGGAGTCGAAGTCCTGTGGCCACTCGGGAGTCCGGAAGTATTTTACCGCAACGGAAATCAACGGATGGCAGTGGAGATTACCCCTGGGCCCGTTGTCAAGATCGGAACTCCTCGAGTCTTGTTCGAGGGTGATTTTGTGAGCAGCCCCGGATCCCGGGCCAACTGGGATAGCCTGGATGGTGGACGGTTTTTGCTCGTCAAGAGAGTGGAATAGCTGGGGCCGGAGGGGCGGGGGATCGGGTGACCCCCCTGACCTCAATCTTTACTGGGAGCCAAAATCCGAGGGTTGAGTCGCAGCGCTGGTGGAAGGTTCTTCGCTGGTGATCAGCCTGCGGGGAGCCATCTGGCCTAGCAGGTCGTTGGTATTGCGGCAAAGATCCTCGGCAAGCACTCGCAAAGGTTTGGCGTGGAACCCCCCTTGGAGCCTCATGACAGCTGACCTGGCGTCTTTGAGGCGCGACACCGATTCGCCGCCGCGGTGTTCTATTCTCAAGAGTCCCGGTTGTTGAAAGATATTCAATTCAGAAGCGATCCTGGTCCAGGCCGCCAGGGGAAGCGTCCCCCAGCCCTTGAGTCGCTCCTTTAGAGGCAGCTGGCCTAATTCGTCGCGGATTTCATGAAACAGCTGACGGGCTAGCTCCCGGCTTTCAGGGGTCGGACCTACCAGCATGGCCGGATAAATTCCAGGTATGGCTGCGACGACCTCTTTCCACAATTTGTCGGCCCGTGCTTGCAGCAGAGGTTTGGGTGAATGGCGCAGGTTCTTGTACCCCTCGAACCATACCCGTATCAACCGCACCAGCGAAGGTCCCAGCCTCCGGTAGTCCTGACGGTACAATTCTTTTTGCAGGGTCTCCAATTCCAGGGCTTCAAAGTGAGGATGTTTGAAATGCATGGCAAACCCGTCCCAACGTCGGAGATCGGGATTCTCCTGGTACTCCGGCAAATAGCTCCCTTGCTCCACCATCTGTTTGTGAAAGGGCGTACCTGGAAAGGCAAAATAAATAAGAATCTGTGTCAGAGAGGGCCCAAGGGTCATGAGTCGATCAAATTCCTTGGTGATCTGGGCACGGTCCTGGTAGGGGAAGCCGATAATCATCGAAGAAAGAAGAGCCACGCCGCGAGCTTTGAGTGACGTGTAGAGTTCCTCCAGGGACTTGCCCTTGAGCTTGCGATAGCCTGATTCCGTACCCTCGTACGCCGTCCAGATGGTTCCGAAACCCATTTCGGCAATTTCATCAGCGGTAAACTGGGAAAGACCGCGAATACTGCCAAACCCCATGATATTAAGGGGTTTTCCACCTTCCCGCACGCATTCAAGAAACTCCTGGGCCCGTCTTTTATAAAGAAAGAAGTCTTCGTCGATGAGAATCACACCACTGAGTTCGTCTCCATGCTCCGCCGCCTGGCGCTCCATCGAACGAATCTGTTGGTAGATCTCTCGTCCGGTTTTAAGGTAAGGGACATATTTTCGTTTGAAGAAGTGAGAAGTACAGCAAAAGTCGCAACCATTGGGGCAACCCAGTCCCGCCGTCAGATGGGCAACCTGGGCGTTTTGTTGGTAGGAGTACATCCGAATGGAGGGGATGGGCGCATAGGGGTGCCTGACCGGGTGGTCCCCGGACTCTCCCAAAAGACGCTGCATGAAGCCTATCCCTTCCTCTCGACAGATGTGATCAGAGAATGGTCTCAGTATTTCATCCGGCAAAACAGTACCGTAGCCGCCGAGGATGATCTTTGCATTGGGGGCGTATTTCTGAATGATCTTGAACATGCGACGAACCTTGTGGAACGTCGCGACAACGAAGTTGATTCCGACATAGTCGTAGGGGGTGCTCCGGAGTTCACGAATCAACTCCTTTTCCGAGGGGTAATGGAGAACCACGCATGGAGCTTCGATGTTTTCGGCCAAATAGTCGATGGCCCAGCAGCGAATCACCTGACGCAGGCTGAAGATACCCTGAGCTCGAGTGACCTGAGCGTGAAAGAGTTCAGCGCCGACCGAATCGCCTTCCCCCGGTCCCCCAAAGGGTCTGATTACCGACGTCAAAAGTACTTTTTTCATTGATTCATCATCCTCCAAAAAACCTTCCTCTAAATTAAAGATAAGCTGATCCCCGATTCAGAGGTAAGCCGGGTGCATGGACAGTCAAAGCTATTCATTGTCGTAGAGGGTCTTGAAGCTGACGATCTCATAGTTCTTCACGCCCCCGGGAGTTCGAATCTCGACCGAATCTCCGTCTTCGTGGCCCATGAGACTCTTGCCTATAGGTGAAACGGTGGAGATCAGTCCCTTGCTCACATCGGACTCTTCGCTGCTGACCAGTCGATAGGTGACTTTTCGATCCGAGTCCAGGTCCGCCAGTACCACTGTTGAACCATAGGAGATCTTGTCGGTGGGAATCTTGCTGAGATCGACCAGAGAGAGCTTGGCGAGTCGTGTATGAAGGTATGACAGTTGTGCCTGGACCAGAGACTGTCGTTCCTTGGCCGTCTGGTATTCGGCGTTCTCACTTAAATCTCCCAGTTCTATAGCCTTGGTCAGGGCCTTGGGGAGCTCGTCCTTCAACTCACGCTCCAGTTTCTTGATTTCCGTTTCCAGTTTCTTTTTAGCCTCTTTCAAAAACTCACCGCCTTGCTGGCCAATTGAAGAAAGGTCTCGGGTAAAATCCCCAGATAGAGGGTTCCCAGGACCATGATGGTGATGACAATTCGCAACGACAAGGGAATCGTAAGCAGGACCTCATCTCCATGAAAATCACCCATGTACATTAATACGATAACCCTCAAGTAGTAATAAATGCCAGCCGCTGAAGCGAGAATAGCCAGAAAGACCAGCCCGTACATCTCACTTTCCACGGCGGCGGCAAAGAGAAAGAATTTCCCCATGAATCCGGCGGTGGCCGGAATTCCAGCCAGCGAGAGCAGGAACACCGACAGCGTGACGCTTAAAAACGGATATCGGTAACCAATACCACTGAAGTCTTCGATCTGGACGTGCTGTTCGTTGTGCCGCCCGACGATCTGAACAACGGTAAAGGCTCCCAGCGTCATGAAGGTATAGGCCGTCAGGTAGTAGAGGATGCCCTGGGTCCCGAGTTCGCTGTGGGCGGCCAGTCCCAGCATGAGATATCCGGCGTGGGCGATAGAGGAGTAGGCCAGCATGCGTTTGACGTTGGTCTGGGTCAAGGCGGCGATGTTTCCGATCATCATGGTCAGGACGGCCGAAACCCACAGGAGAACCTTCCACTCCGGGTTCAGTTCGGGGAAAACCTGCAAGAGAATACGTGCCAGGGCCACGACAGCCGCTGCCTTGGAGCCCACTGCCAGATGAGCCGTGACAGGGAGGGGAGCACCCTCGTACACATCAGGGGCCCAGACATGAAAAGGTGCCAGGGCAACCTTGAACCCGAAACCGACCAGCATGAGTCCCAGTCCCAGCAACAGAATGAGGGGTTCCGATTCCGAGGTCTGGATGGCCTGGGCTATGGCCAGGTATTGAGTCGATCCCGTCGCTCCGTAGACAAAGGCGATTCCATAAAGCAGAAACCCTGTGGAAAAGGCACCCAGCAGAAAGTATTTGATGGCCGATTCATTCGATCGTCGTTCACTCTCCTTGAATCCTGCCAACACATAGGTTGAAATGGAGAGGACCTCCAGACCCAGAAAGGTCACGATCAAGTCAGCGCTGGCCGCCATCAGGGACATGCCCACGGTGGCAAAAAGAAGCAGGGAATAGAACTCCCCCTCGGCTCTACTCTCCTGGCTCAGATAGTTCATGGCGATCAGGACAATGGCGGCTGCAGCAAATAAAAACAGTCCCTTGCAGAACTGTGCGAAGGGATCCTGAAAGACCATCTCGAAGAAAGCCAATCCGGTCTGGTTCCAATCCAGAAGGAGGGCCAGGAAGGCCAGGATAATTCCTGCCAGAGCTAGATAGGCCAGGTTTGCCTGTCGTTCCCTGGAGACAAACGGGATGACCAGCATGATCACAATGCCCGTCAGGGAAAGGATGATTTCCGGCAGCAGTGCCGAGTAATTAAGGTCCACGGTACTCCACTCGATAAACTGTCGCGGGTTGAACCTGCTCGATACGATCCACTACCTTTTGAATTGAGGCGTCCATTGGGCGAAGAAAGGTACTGGGGTACAGTCCCATCCACAGGGCCAGGATGACCAGGGGCACCAGGATTACGCCTTCGCGGAGGCTTAAATCGCCCAGAGTACGATTTGCTTCATGGTTCATGGTTCCCAGGAACACTCTTTGATACATCCACAGCATATAGATGGCCGAGAGAATGATGCCGAAAGCCGCCAAGACCGCGTAGCCGGCATTGGCCAGAAAGGCGCCTTGTAGAATGAGAAATTCTCCCACGAATCCATTGAGTCCGGGCAGGCCTATGCTGCTTAACAAGAACACCATGAAGAATGCAGCGTAGCGAGGCATGACATGGGCCAAGCCTCCGAAGTCCTGAATCAGGTGACTGTGACGACGATCGTAGATCATTCCGACCAGCAGGAAAAGGGCTCCGGTGGAGAGTCCGTGGCTGAGCATCTGGAAAGTGGCACCTTCGAGGGACTGGAGATTGAAGGAAAAGATGCCCAACACTACGAAGCCCAGATGACTGACCGAAGAATAAGCAACCAGTTTCTTGACATCGGTCTGCACCATGGCAACCAACGCTCCGTACAGGATTCCCACCAGGGCAAGACCGCAAATCAGCGGCGCCAATTGAACAGAGGCGTTGGGAAACAAAGGCAGGCAGAACCGCAGCAGCCCGTAGGTTCCCATCTTGAGGAGAACCCCGGCCAGGATCACCGAGCCGGCAGTGGGAGCCTCAACATGGGCATCGGGAAGCCAGGTGTGAAAAGGAAAAATCGGAACCTTGACGGCGAAGGCGATGAAGAAGGCCAGAAATAGAAGCAGTTCTGCCTGAGGTGACAGGACCATCTCGCCAGAGGAAAGTCGGTTGGTGATTTGTACCAGGTCAAAGTCTTGGGCATTGTTGAAAAAGTAAAGCGCGATGATGGCTCCCAGCATGAGCAGGGATGCGGCCATGGTGTAGAGAAAGAACTTCACCGCTGCATAAATACGACGCTCGCCTCCCCACACCCCGATCAGAAAATACATGGGAATCAGCATCACTTCCCAAAATGCATAAAAGAGAACCAAGTCGAGTGAGATGAAGACTCCGATCATGCCGACTTCCAAAAGCAGCATGAAAAACAGGTAGGATCGGATCTTTTCCTTGACAGTCCAGCTGGCCAGGATGGCCAGAGGCATTAGAAAAGTCGTCAGGATGACCAGGAACAAGCTGATCCCGTCAATTCCCAGGTGATAGTGAACGTGAAGGTTCCCCACATCGAACCAGGAGGCGTTCTGGACGAATTGCATGGTGTCCAGTTGAGGTTGAAACTGCTCGACCAGCAGCAGGGAGTAACCAAAGGCAATGACGGTGATCAACAGGGCCACTCCCTTGAGAGTCCGGTTTCTCGAGTCGGGGAGAAGGGCGATCACCATACTCCCGATCGCCGGGATCAACAAAAGAATTGTCAGCTGTGGTTCGATTCCATCCATGGCTAAGTGCTGGTCAGGAAGTAATACAAAATGATCAGGACAGCGCCTCCCATAATCCAGGTGGCATAGACGCGAGCGTAGCCATTTTGCATGCGCTTGATCGTGTGACTGCAGGACTGCATGAGCGTTGCGGTGCCGTTGACCAACCCATCGATTACGCCGACGTCAATCACTTTCCAGAGTACGCCCTGGGAGACCCTTCGAATCGGATTGACCAGCAATGAATCATACAACTCATCCACGAAGAACTTCTGCTCGATGATTCTGTGCAGCCTCGAGAACCGGTGCGCAAGATCCTCGGGTATTTGCCGATTGCGGACATAGCACTGATAGGCTGCAAAGAAACCCATCGCGGCGACCGCGATGGCGACCAGGGTGAGGAGGACTTCTTCGGTATGGCTGTGTTCCATCGCCGGTTCCTGCAGGACCCATTGAAACGACGGTGCCAGGAATTCTTCCAGCCGATTGTCTCCTAGATAGCCCGGCAGCCCGACATATCCTGCCAGGACAGAAAAGAAGGCCAGAATCATCAGTGGAAGGGTCACCAGCAGTGAGGGTTCCTGGGGTGGTGGATGGGATTCAGCATTGACTGTAAATCGCTCTTGTCCGTGAAAAGTGAGAAACATCAGACGTGACATGTAGAAGGCCGTCAAGCCAGCGACCAGGACACCTCCCAGCCACAGGGCCGTATGACCCTGAGGACTGGAATAAGCTTCCCAGAGGATTTGATCCTTGGAGAAAAATCCGGAGAAAAAAGGGGCGCCACCAATCGCCAGTGTCGCGATCCACATGGAGACAAAGGTCACACGCAGATACTTGCGAAGGCCTCCCATTTTGAAAAGGTCCTGTTCGTGATGAAGCGCCAGAATGACACTTCCGGAACCCAGAAAGAGGAGGGCTTTAAAGAAAGCGTGGGTGATCAGATGAAAGATGCCGGCGCTGAAGGCCCCAACTCCGACCGCCACGAACATGTATCCCAGCTGGCTGATGGTGGAATAGGCTAGAACCTTCTTGATGTCTTTTTGTACCAGAGCAACCAGGGCTGCCAGCAGGGCAGTGACCATTCCTACTACAGCGATGATGAGAAGGGTTTCAGGAGCCCGGCTGTACAGAGGCGCCGAGCGAGCGATCATGTAAATTCCTGCCGTGACCATGGTGGCAGCGTGGATCAGTGCGCTGACCGGAGTCGGTCCCTCCATGGCATCGGGGAGCCAGATGTAAAGGGGAATTTGGGCACTTTTCCCGGTGGCTCCCACAAACAGCAGCAGGGTGATGGCCCCCACGGAAAGCGTGGCCGCCGAAGCAGGGGAACTGGCCACCGATGCGAAGATTGAATGGTATTCAAAGGTTCCAAAGGAGCGGAAAATCAAGAAAACTCCCAGGATGAAACCTACATCACCTACACGGTTGACGATGAAGGCTTTCTTGGCAGCATCGCCCGCACCTTGCTTCTGAAAGTAGTATCCGATCAGTAAGAAAGAACAGAGTCCTACTCCCTCCCAGCCGACAAACATCAACAGGTAATTGTCGGCCAGGACCAGCACACTCATCATCAAGATGAAGAGATTCAGATAGGCGAAATAACGATAGTATCCCGATTCTTCGGCCAGGTATTCGACCGAGTATAGGTGAATGAGAAAGCCAACTCCCGTGATGACCAGGATCATCACCATGGAGAGCGGATCAAGGAGGAATGAGAACTTTGCAACCAGGCTTCCCGATTCGATCCAGGTGAAAAGATGAACGGAAACTGCACGCGCATTCTGAGGGAGTTGAATCAACTCCCAAAAGGCCAGCACTGCCACCAAAAAGCTCAGGCCTGAAGCGGAGCAAGCCACCCAGGCGATTACCCGATGAGAGAATCTCCGGCCCAGGATGCCGTTAACTGCGGCGCCGAGCAGAGGGAATAGAATAATAATCCAGTAGTTTTCCAGCACGCCTCACCACTTCATGGTATCGGCTTGGTCGACGTCCAGTGTGTCCGCCCGCCTAGACAAAATGACAATCAGCGCCAATCCTACGGCAGCTTCAGCAGCCGCGACTGTCATGACAAAAAGAACAAAGATCTGTCCATCCAACTGGTTGAGAAAACGGGAGAAGGTGATGAAGGTCAAATTGACTGCATTGAGCATCAACTCAATACACATGAACATGGTGATGACATTCCTTCGAAGGATCACTCCACTGACTCCAATGACAAAAAGAAGAGCGGCGACAACGAGATAGTGAGTGGAAGGAATCATTATATTACTCAGGCCGTCGAGTTAAGATCACTGCTCCCAGAACAGCCGATAAAATCAGAATCGACGTGATTTCAAAGGGCAGAAGATATTCGCGAAAGAGGAGTCGAGCCAGAGACTCGGTGTTGCCGGTCATTTGCAGGGATCCTGCGGTGTGGCCGCCCGCAGATAACGATCGGCTCGCATTTTCAGACCAGAGGAAGGTCACCTGTATCAGGATAAACGCGAGAGCTGCCGCCAGGGGCACGACCAATATCGGGATCTGCTTGAGGCGATCCGTTGAGAAGTCCTCGGACTCGGGATCGAGGAGCATGATCACAAACAGGAACAGGACCATGATAGCCCCTGCGTAGACGATGACCTGTACGGCGGCAATAAACTGAGCATCGAGTTGGAAAAACAGGCCTGCAATGGCCCCAAAACAGACGATGAGCGCCAGGGCGCTGTATATGACGCGGTTCGCGAACACGACCACAAGAGCAGCAGTCACGCTCGTGGTCGCTAGCCCATAAAAGAGGATATACTCCACGTCAACGCTCTGTGTACAGCAACTTCACTCCCCGTGATGGGGGATCTTATTGAAGGTTTCCTGACCCTGTCAAGCAGAACGCCCGCTGGACGGTTGACGTCACCTTCTAAAAGATGAACTTCAATGCGAATTGGATCTCTCGCGGAGCAAAGGCCGTGGTGGACTGTCCAAAAAGGGCACTGTCCAGATCGACCTGAGGAAGGAAGAGATTCACCCGATTCAACAGGTTGAAAAACTCAGCGCGGAACTGCAGGGTGACATCTTCTTTGGCCGGTATTGTGAAGTTCTTGATAAGTGAAAGATCCATACTCCAAAAAGCGGGACCCGTGAATGTATTCTTTCCCAGGTTCCCACTGGTGCCGATTGTAGGACTTGGGAAATCATTGGTCTGGAGCACTCCATCAATAAAGTCGGATGTGCCTGGAGTGTCGTTGAATGTATTGCCAAAGGTGGGGATATTCGGTCTTTCCGTGGGTTTTCCATCCGCATTGAAGTCTCCCCCTCCACGGCGGCTGGCTCCGTTGATAACGCTGAAAGGAAGGCCTGATTGAAACGGAAGAATGGCGTTGAGTTGCCAGCCCCCCAGCAGGTGCCCCAGTGTGCCAGGATGATTTCTCATGAAAGGAACTTCCCAGAGAAAGTTCGTCACAAAGCGATGACGGATGTCGAAATTGGACCGGCCGTAATCCAGGGCAATGTTGATCGGGTCCACGAAATAGAGACCGGAACCACCGTCATTAGGGCCTGCCCGGCCAACATCGGAGTTGTAGTCCAAGGACTTTCCGTAGGTATAGCTCATCTGGAAGGATAAGCCCTCCCTAAACCGTTTGATCAACTGAGAATTCAGTCCGTGGTAGTTGGAGGTAATACGGTTTTGTCGTAGGTTGAAGGTTCCAAAGGAAGGATTGATCAAGTTGGTTCCCGCATCACCTTCGTTGTTGCCCAATGGATCCGCCTCTCCCAGTAGATCGCCGGCGAAGCGGTTAGGATCGCCGATAAAACTGAGTT
>JAZFRU010000209.1:0-2616 GCA_036445815.1 Acidobacteriota bacterium
GTCTGGATAAGTCCGGGGATCACGGTATGACCCTGAACGTCCACGAATTGTGTGTCGGGTCCGGCTAACCGTCTCATCTCCGCGTCGCTACCCAGGCTCATGATCTTTTTGCCTTTGATGGCAAGGCTCTGATAGATGTTGCCGGGGGTATCGGGAGTCGTGCTCCAGTCATCCATGCTCACGATTTTTCCGTTGGTCACGATCATGTCGGCATAGCCATGCTCCTCCACCAGTTCAGGGACCTGCTGGGAGAGTCCTGTTCCCTGGAACAGGAGTGCCAGAGCGCACAGAGTCAAAAGTCTTCGCATACTATCCTCCTTTAAGGATTGCACTTTTATTGATTGCTGCATTTAATCCACAAGTCATAAGGCTCATCTCACATGTTCTTGAGGGCTGTTTTTATGCTATCTGAGCGACAGTTGCAAGCCCCAAAAGGGAAAGGCCCTTAGCGTCTGCCGCCGAGTAATCCCGAACGCCACAGAAAATAAAGCAGAGTGAGCAAGGTACTGATGGCCGCAGCAACATAGGTCAGGGCGGCTGCATTGAGAACTGCATCCACTCCGATCCGTTCCTGCGGAAGAATAATTCCATGCTCCACGACCAGGGTCTTGGCACGACTGGAGGCATCGAACTCCACCGGTAAGGTCACGATCTGGAAGAGCAGCACGGCAGAAAAGAGCACGGCGCCCACCAGAACCATATTGGTTGAGGAGAGAAAAAGACCGATCAACATGACCATGTAGCCAAGGCCCGATCCGATGCGGGCCGTGGGAACCAACAGGGAACGAATCCAGAGCGGACCGTAGTTCTCGGCATGCTGAATGGCATGGCCGGCTTCGTGAGTGGCGATGCCGATCGCGGCGATGGACGACGAGTGATAAACGTCGTTGGAGAGAGCGAGTTTCTTGGTGAGGGGGTTGTAGTGATCGGACAATTTGCCCCCTGTCTGGACAATCTGGACATCCTGGATTCCCGCTCTCTGGAGCAGCTCAGCCGCCGCCTGGGCCCCGCTGAGACCGCGCGAAGACTGTACCTGGGAATACTTCTTGAAGTTGACCTTCACCCTCCAGCTGGCCCAAAGGGAGAGGCCGAGAGCGGGGATGATAAAAACGAAGTACATGGGGTCAAATAACATCGGAAACAACGTCCTTTCTAATGATCGCTCAGCCACTATTTTAGGTCAATCACCACGCGCTGTCCACCTGGTTGGGTCCGGCCTGAGCAGGTGGGCGGTGTTGCTGTTATGCGCCCCTGCCGGCAGAATCGAGGGGGCAGAATTTACTTGCCAGACCTGGAAAATGAACGTATGAATAGGGAACGACAGTACTGATTACAGAAGCCGATTAATTCGCCGATGGCGTGCAAGCTTTGGAGTAACCGTCATGCAAAGATGGAGTAAGGCAATTTTCCCCCTACTGGCCAGTTTGTTTCTGATGCCCTGGAACCAGGCGCAGCAAACCTCCAATGTCATTGTCCTGGAGGGAGCGACGGTTATTGACGGTCTTGGAAATCCTCCGCTTTCCAATGGGATTGTGGTGGTTGAAGGAGATGAGATCCGGTCGATTTCGGGGCCCGGGTCCGACTATCCCGCCGGTGCCACGGTGTTGGACGTCACCGGTAAATACATCATTCCCGGACTCATTGACACCCATATTCACTGGGGTACCTGGATGGGTGAGATTTACATCAATCACGGAGTCACCTCGGCAATGGCGCAGTTTAATGTCAGCAAGGAGGAGCGCGAGGCATCGAAGACCAACCTCACTAGCCCCAGGGTCTTCCACACTGGAGGAAATGCCGGTGTGACCGCCGGGATGACCCACCAACAGGTCCAGAACAGGATCCGTGAATATCTGGCCAATGAGCCGGATGTGGCCTGGTTCCCCCAGTACCGGAAGGACAACGCACAGGCTTATCAATGGGCCGTTGAAGAGGTCCACCGGGCAGGACTGGTGGTTTTTGGCCATGCCCAGGACTCGGGTGCCGCCATCGATGCAGGCATGGATGTGGCGGAGCATATCTGGGGATTCGCTTTTCCTCTCATGTCGGACCGCGAATTGGACGACTTCAAGAAGGGGCGTTTTTTACACTGGGCGACTTATTTGAGGGAAGGGAATCAGCTCAATGAGATGATTCAGAAGGCAGTCGACAGGGAGGTTTATCTGAATCCCACCCTGGTCTATGAATGGGGTTCCCTCAGTCCCAAGGCCCAGCAACGTGAAAAGGAAGTCTACCAGCTCTTGAGCAATCCGGATCTTTCCTACTTCCCGAAGAGCGTGGCCGGTTTACTGCTCTACCGCCACCAGCAGATCAAATCCTATGGCGCACGCCGGGAGCACATGCCGCTGGTGGCCCAGCTCTCTCCGGAGGATCTCCGAATTGTTCAGGAAGCCTACCGCAACGTCCAGCGATTCTTGAAAGCCTGGGTTGATGCCGGAGGCAAGATCGTCTCCGGAACCGACGCCACCAGTGTGGCAACCCCGGGCATCGCCATGCATCATGAGTTGGAGCTGTTGGTCGAAGCCGGGCTGACACCGATGCAGGCCCTTCAGAGTGCCACCTCCTGGGCCGCTGATATGTTGGCGGGTGTCCAGGGTCGGCGCGGAAACCAGAGAG
>JAZFRU010000210.1:0-2994 GCA_036445815.1 Acidobacteriota bacterium
GAAAGTCCAGGGCCACCAGCGCGCCGATATTGCCCACGATGGCAAAGGGAGCAAAGGAAACCACCGGATTGATGGCGTTGGGCAAAATATGCTTGAACATGATGGTCCAGTCCGAAGCCCCCATGGAGATGGCCGCACCCACATAGTCCTTGGCCTTTTCACGGTAAAACTCCCCGCGGATGTAATAGGTGATTCCCATCCAGCCGAATGTGGACAAAAGGAAGATCAAAAGCCAAAAGGAGGGCTGCACCAGCTGGCTCCTTCCCGGCAGGTAGACGGGAACCACGATGGAGCTGACAATCATGATGGTGTAAAGAAAAGGCAGAGAGGACCAAATTTCGATGATCCGCTGTCCCAGAATGTCCAACTTTCCGCCAAAATACCCGATCAAACCACCCACGGCTATCCCCAGCCCAAAGCTCCAAACGAGAACCAGCAGGGCAAAGGTCATCGAGATATTGAAGCCATAGGCGAGCCTGGCGAAGACGTCCCGGCCTCGATCGTCGGTTCCGAAGAAGTGTTGAAGTGAGGGTGGGTGCGGGGGAACACCTTCCAACTCGAGGAGGGATTCATAGGGGCTGTAAGGGTAAGGAGGCAGAAGGACCCAGTTGTCCTCTCCTTCAGCGGCAAACTGTTGCTTCATCTCCCGGTAATCGGGTTCGCCGAAGCTCCCCAGACCGAAATCGGCGGGGCTGTGAAAGCGTAGCTTGGGAAAGAAGAATTCGCCGTCATAGCGGACTACGAGAGGCTGGTTACTGACCAGCAGGGGCAGCACGAAGGAGACCAGGTAGGCTCCCAGAATAGCTAGAAACGAGTAGTAGCCTCGCTTGAGGCCCCGAAACTTGCGCCAACGCTTGCGGAAGATGGATAGGGAGGGGGGCGGGGCCTGGTTCATTATCGAAACCGTATCCGTGGATCGACGAACACGTAGATGACGTCCGAGATAATATTGCCCAGCAGCATGAGCAGACTGGAAATGACCACGATTCCTAGAGCCACCGGATAGTCTCTTTGCAGGATCGAGGTATATCCCAGATAGCCCATGCCGTCGATATTAAACACCTTCTCGATCAGAAAGGAGCCGGCCAGAATCAGGCTGAAGAAATGTCCCAGACCGGTGACGATGGGGATGAGGGAGTTTCGCAGGGCATGCAAAAAGATGACCCGCCGCTCACTCAGGCCCTTGGCGAAGGCGGTCCGGACGTAATCCTGTCCCAGGTTCTCCATCAGCGAGTTCTTGGTCAGGATGGTGAGGGTGGCGAAGGAGCCAATCATATAGCAGACCACGGGAAGGAACATGTGATGGAGTTGGGCGACGATTTTTTGGCCGAAATTGAGGAATTCCCAATTGGTGGGTCGGAAGCCGCCCAGGGGAAAGAGGTCCCAAAAACTTCCTCCTCCCAGAAACACCAGTAAGGCAGTTCCCAGTGCCCATCCGGGAATCGAGTAGCCCAGAAACACCATGAAGCTGGTGGTGAAATCGAAGCGCGATCCGTGTCGAATGGCCTTGAACACCCCCAGCGGTACGCAGACCAGATAGCTCAACAAAAAGCCGGTGAGACCCAGGAAGATAGAGACGGGGAAGCGCGATTTAATGACCTCCCATACCGGATCCTGGTAGATGTAGGATCGGCCCAGGTCGAGCTGGACCACGTTCCAGAGCCACTGGGCATAGCGAATATGGACGGGCTTGTCGAACCCGTAGTATCGCCTCATCTCCTCCAGCGCTTCCTCAGGAATCGCGGTGTCCATCCTCAGCGCCCCGCCGCCCCCGCCGCCTTCCTCAGCCAGTGCCATCTGGAAGCTCATGATCTGACGCTCAATGGGGCCGCCCGGAACCAGGTGCATAATCATAAAAACAGCCAGGGTGATGCCGAGGAAAGTGGGAATGATGAGAAGAAGCCGGCGGATGAAGTAGGCGGTCATGGTGTTCTATGGGGAGGTCGTCTGCTTCTGGACCGAGTTGTCAAAGTTGAGCCAGTAGCGATCCTCGGTCTCACCCACTTCCAGTTGGATGGAGGAATCTCCCCGCGCCTCATCAAGTTGCTGGGATTTTTCCGGATCGATCCACCAAAGAGAGGGAAGGTCGGTGTAATCCCCCACCCTGGTGAAGTAGCCAGCGGGTTGTCCGTACCGGTTCCAGTACACGATCCTCTGATAGGGGGCTGTCCATTGCAAAATGTAGGGGTAGAGACCGGCCAGGATTCCATCAATCTCCTGAATGGCGGCCACTCGCTCATCCTGTTCGAACATCCTGTCATAGGCCTCGGTGATTTCATCGATTCTGCGATTCTTTACCCCCGTGACATTGTTGGTGTTGTTCACATCGGCCAGTGAGGAATGGTATGAAGTCTCCGGATTTGGGAAAAGCAAGGCACCCCATCCCAAATGGACGACGTCAAACTGTCTCTGCATCATGAGCTTGAAACGGGTCTCGGGTGTCACCAGCCGCAGATTCAGGTTGATCCCCACTTTACGCAAGTCTTCCTGGTAGACGGTCCAGTATTTTTCCCAAAGCTTACTCGAGTAAAGCAGTTCTATCTGCAGTGGATTGCCCCGTTTCACCAGGCGTCCTCTCTCGTCCCGATTGTCCCAGCCCGCCTCGGCCAGTATTTTCAGCGCCAGTTCGGGATCGTATAAGACTTTGGGATTATCGGGGCTCTCATAAACGCCGCCGGTATAGTAGGAGTGTTGAAGCTGGTACTGATTGTAGGCCAGCTTTTCCACCATCTGCTCTCGATTGAAGAGGTGAAAGAGAGCCTTTCGCACCCGGATGTCGTCGAAGGGTACTTTGCGCATATTGAAGGCCAAGCCCGATATTCCAATCGGCGTGTGGTTGAAGATCTTGCGTTTTTGAATGTGACCCTGTTGGATGTTGTCGAAATCCATTTCCTCCACCCACATCTGGGCACTGCTCACGAAGTAGTAGTCGAGATCGCCCTTCTTGAACATCTCAAACTCCAGGTTACGGTCTCGCACCACGATTTCTCTGAT
>JAZFRU010000211.1:0-3048 GCA_036445815.1 Acidobacteriota bacterium
ATTATCGCTAATTGACCGACTCAGTCTCAAGGGAAAACAGTCGCACGGTTCTGGACGGGCGTTCAGATCTGTCGGAAATCCAACAAACCGCCTCGCTTGCCGTTTGGCGTGAGCGGCATTCGGAATCGGCGCACCGTGAAGAGCGGTCTCGCTGACGCTCGACCGCGTTCCGCGTTCCACGTTCCAGGTTCCACGTCTCGGGAAAAGAATTGTTGCGGGCGCAAGGCCGTGCGCCCATCCGGATTCGGCGCCCTGAGGCGCCTCCCACATTCCGGACCCACGTTAAACGTAAAACATTAAACGTTAAACGTGACCCGCTTGTCTTCGACCAGCGGATCAGCCGGTGTCGCCTCACTCCAGATCCAGCGCAATAAACGTCAGTGCGTTGCCCCTTTGTACCTGAAATGCCACCGGATCTCCGCTCTTTAACTCAGCCAGCTGAACCCGTAGATTGGCAAGGTTCTTGATTTCTTTTGCATTAATTGAATAGATCACGTCCCCGGGCAGGAAGCCTTCCCCCCAGTAGGGCGAACTGGGTGAGCGGAGGGCCACCAGGACACCGCCCAGTTTCCGGGGAGAAGGCAGTAACAGCGCGACTTCGCTGTCGATGTCGATGCCCAGGATCCCCAACTCTGGAATCAGATTCTTCTCCGGAGTCACCATGCCTGCAAAGCGCCCCTGATCATTGGTTTGTTCCACGACACGGACTCGAAAAGTCAGCTCCCGAGAGTCCCTCTGTATTTCCAGAGTGACAGTTTCTCCAATCGGTCTGCGATAAAGATTCACGTCGAACTGGCGACCGTTTTCCATGGCTTTTCCGTCCAGCGTGAGGACCACATCTCCGACCTTCAGTCCACTCAGAGCGGCAGGCCGACCGGGATAGACATCCCCCAGGATGACGCCCCAGGGCCGTGGAAGTCCCAGTCCAGCTGCCAGGGTGGTAGAAATAGTCTGGGCGTGTACACCAATTTCTCCACGGGCCACCCGGCCCGAGTCACGAATCTGGGTAAAGACATTCCGAACGATGTTGCTGGGCACGGCAAAGCCGATCCCGTCACTGCCCCCAGATTGAGAGAAGATGAAGGTGTTGATTCCCACCAGATTTCCCCTGGCATCAATGAGCGGCCCACCGCTGTTTCCCGGGTTAATGGGGGCGTCGGTTTGAATGTAAACCATGGGATCTTCCGGCTGGAGTTGTCGTCCCACCGCACTGACCACTCCCAGGGTCACGGAGTTCTCCAACCCGAAGGGATTGCCGAACGCCATGACCAGTTGTCCCTGTTTCAATTGGTCTGAATCCCCGAGTTCCACAAAGGGGAGCTCACGTCCAGGAATTTTGAGCACTGCCAGGTCGGATTCCGGGTCCAGGCCAACGATTTCAGCATCCAATATCTCTCCTCTGGGTCTGAGGATGGATGTTCCCGTGGGTGTGCCTTCAGGGAGTCGGGATAAGAGCACCTGGATGGTCTGCGCTCCGGTGACCACGTGAGCATTGGTCACGATATAGCCTTGCGAATCCAGAATCACACCGGAACCACTGCTGCGGTTCTTGCTCAGAAGGCTGGAGTCGGCAGTCAGCAGGTCGGAGCGATATCCGGTGGCAAAGATTTGTACCACGGCTGGGCCGACTTGCTGGGCCAGGGTCTCAAAGGACTCGCTCAGTTGAGACAGCGGAGTCTCGGTTGCGGCCGGTGACTGGGCCGAGACAGGGCCTGGCACCAACAGCCAACTCACGACCAGGATTGTCAAAGTACACGGCTTTCCAGACTCCATGATGAGGCTCCTCTCAGAATTGGATGACGTCCCTAGTATTGCAGCCCCAACCGGAAAGGATCAACAGTCACCGGTAGATGGGAGGCCTCGGCCTGCCCGGGCCACCTTTTGGATAGGCGGGCAATGGAGCAGGGAGGTGAGTCATCACATTTGGATTTACCTGAGACCCGGCCTATCATCGAAGCATGCTGTCCTATATCTTTTAGGTTTTGAGACAGCCTGGGCCTTGCGCCCCTACAATTCCATCTTCTGGCACCTTTTCTTTGTTACTCTTGAAGCAGTCATGGATACAGGTCAGGGAACACGTGCCTGTCCCAAGTGCGGATTTGAGCAGTCTCTGGAGAATGTGGAATGCCGCGGCTGTGGTGTCATTTTCTCAAAACTGGGAGATCTGCCAGAAGTCGATGAGGAAAGCCAGGGTTTTCCGGGTGGGGAGCCATGGCGAAGCAGGGTGGAAAGGGATCCCGAAAACCTTCTCTCAAAGGTGCTCGACCGTTCTCTCACGCTGCCCTCCAACCCTCACTCGGGCACCGTTGCAGCCCATGCCGTTATCTGGCTAGCCCTTCTGGTTTTCGGTTGGAGCTTTCTGTCGACCGACCTGATACGGTCCGAGATCGCTCCCTCGCTGCCTCATTTCATTTTGTCCCGGATCAATCTCGTCTTCCACGAGGCGGGACACGTCGTGTTTCGCCCTTTCGGGTCCTTCATGACCACCCTGGGTGGTTCTCTGCTTCAGGTCCTGGTGCCGCTGATGTGCACGGTGGCTTTTCTGACCCGTCATCTGGAGCCTTTTTCCGCTTCGGTCACGCTGTGGTGGACCGGCCAGAGTTTGGTCGATCTGGGACCTTATATTAATGACGCCAGCGTCCAACAACTCACACTGCTGGGAGGTGTGACGGGTCGTGATCGTCCCGGCTATCACGACTGGAACAACCTGCTGGGTCAGCTGGGAATGCTGCACCATGATCACTCTCTGGCTAAACTGGCCCACTTTTCAGGATGCGCCTTGATTGTGCTGGCTCTGGCGTGGGGGCTCTACCTGGTTTTTTCCCAGTGGAAGGCGGTAAAGAGCTGACCTGCTGACCCCGGCGGGCTGCGCCCTCCAGCTGACCCTACTCTCTTTTCGTGGAACGTGAGACGCGGCCGATCGGAGCGAGGCCGCTCCCTGCCCCCTGACCAGTAGGTCACCTGATCCTTACTCCAGAGTCCCTTCTTGTAATTGCGGTTGACTTGAACTGCCTTCTTGCTAAGCTCTCAGACAGTCCAAACTTCAGG
>JAZFRU010000212.1:0-5006 GCA_036445815.1 Acidobacteriota bacterium
TTCTGCTTTACGGGCTCTTCATCTATCTGGGATTGGGAGGACTGGCGCTCCTGTTTCAAAAGGCCCTCACCTATCATCCCCAGACGGCTCAGCCCGCTGATGAAGCGATCCTCGACTCGACCCCCTGGCTGCGACAGGTGCGGTTCACTACCTCCGATGGGATTCAACTCCACGGCGTCTGGGTGCCTCCGGATGAGGGCAAGGCCGTCCTGCTGCTCAGTCACGGCAACGCCGGCAACCTGTTCGGTCGTATCCCATTGGTCGAAAGGCTCCGGCGACAGGGACTCGGCGTTTTCCTTTATGACTATCGAGGCTATGGGAGAAGTCCAGGATCACCCGGCGAAGAGGGGCTCTACCGGGACGTGGAAGCCGCCTGGGAATGGGTCACCTCGGAGGGGGAAATCCCTTCCGAACGCCTGGTCTCCTATGGACGCTCCCTGGGCGCGGCCGTGGCACTTCACCTGGCCGTCTCCCGCCCCGTGGGAGGAGTCATTCTCGAGGTTCCCTTTACCTCGATCAGGGACATGGCCAGGCAGGTGCTGCCCTTTTTTCCGTCGGGCGCCTTCCTCCGGGAATCCTACGATAATCTGCAACTCATCGAATCGCTGTCACGACCTCTGCTCATCATGGTCGCTGAGGGAGATCAGGTGGTCGCTCCCTGGATGGGGAAAACCCTCTTTGCAGCTGCCCATGAACCGAAACGCCTGCTGGTGGTGCCAGGGGCCGGACATGATGATATCCCCTGGACCGAAACCCTTTACCCAGAGACCCTCAACGAATTCCTCTCCACCCTTTCACCTGAGCCCGAATGAGATCTGATACGGGCGAGTCTCACGACTCCGCCCGGTGTCAGACGAGAGCGTTAGGGTTTAGACATATAAATTTGGTTGGGAGTGTTTGCCATGAACGAAACGAGTCACGTTTTCTCAGTTCGCAACCGGGATTCCATACACGCGCAGAGTCTGGGGCTCTTATTCTCCAAAGATCTCCGAGAAGAAATCTGGGCCGTCCTGGACCAGTTCAACTTTGCTTTTGACTTGACCCGAGACGGGCAGGCCAGCCTTGAGATCGAGGTCACCGATGTCCTCCATCAAGTTGGCGAAGAGATGGAACGATTGTATGAGTTTGAAAATCCCAACGCCCTGAGGCACAACGGAGAAGCCCTGTTTCTTCACATGGAAGGTTTTCTTCTCGCCTCGAATGCTCCCCAGATCCTCGATTTCGTCGAACTTTTCTACCACTATCTCAACGATGCCCACAAACTTGAATTTCAAAGATCCATCAACCACCTGATTGAGGAAGAGAACGTCAGTTGGCGCATGAAGGATGGAACCTTCTACGCCCTTGCCCCCGGGCCTTCCCTGGCGGATGTCTCGAGACCTTCTGATCCACCCTCCAAAAAGGATCTTCACGAGGACGCCTTTTCACGTTTTCAAAAGGCACAACAGGATCTGGAGTCTGAAGACTACAGTGGGGCCCTCCAGAGCAGCTGTGAAAGCCTCGAACTGGTCATTGAGTTCCTACTGCAACAGACTTCCAAAAACGGAACTTTCAACGGAGATCTGGGTCAAGAACCTCCAGCTGCCGATCTGAGCCGTCACCTGGGCCTGGCCTTTGGAGACCAGTTGCTCAACGCTCTCGGCTTTTTACGAAATGTTCTGGCTCGCAACACCCAGGGAGATGGCCCTGTCCAGATTCACAAGGCCTATGCACAACTGGGGGTCAATCTGGTCAGTTCTGTGCTGTTTTTTGCGGCCGACCTGGTTTTGGCCGAGCCTCTGACAGAAAACGACTTCGCCAGAACGGCGGACTTCAAACAGGAAGGGGTCGCTTAGGCTTGTGCCGTGAATCAACTCACTTTGCTCGAGAGGTTTAAACTCCCTGAAGTTCTGGCCTCCCGCCTTCCGCTTCTGGACACCCTGCTCTACCGCCGAGACGAGGCTCTGGCCAACGGATTCACCTACGACGGCCTCATCCAGGAAATGGACGAGGCTCTGGCCAACCTGGATCCTGAATTCATCCGCAGTGGCTTTGGCATCAGCGGACGATGCTGGATTCATCCCCAGGCACGGATCAAGGAAAACGTCATCATCGAGGGGCCTTGCATTGTGTGTAAGGGGGCCGAAGTGGGCCCCCGGGTCTTCCTTGGGGCAGGGACAGTAGTCGGCCCGTACGCCAAGGTGGGCCTGGGAGTCGCCGCCACCGCAACCATCATCGGAGCCAACTCCAGGATCAAGTATGAAACGTCTATCTCCAACACCGTCATCGGAGAGTCTGCGGATATCAGCGAGACGGTGGCTGTCGCCTCAGCACGGCAGCATCCATCTCCCATCTCAAGCTGGACCTCATCGGGACAACCCCTTCAGACTCAAATACCCAAGCTGGGTGCTCATATCGGGGCTGAAGTAAAAATCGCAGCCAAATCCCTCATCATGCCGGGTGCGGTCATTCAGGACACCGTCAAGATACAGAACTCGGTTGTGAATGGATACCTCTCTTCACTTGAGTTCTCAAACAAATTGCCCCAACGAAGCTCCGTCTGGACCTCCAGGACATTTGCTCTGGGCACACTTCTTCTGCTGGCGACCCTGTTGGGAGGACTGTTGATCCGGGAGGCTCTTCTTTTGAGCCCCTCCAGCACCTCTTCTCAGAAAACCGGCGCGCCCCGGCAGAACGAGTCGACTGCGCTGGCAACCGAGATCGAGTTCCCGACAACTTCGGCCGCGGCCCTTCCTCTGGCGTCTGCCACAGAGAGTAGATCCCAACCCTCTGAGGTGCCCGCTCTCCAGCCCTACGGAGGGGAGCCGTTCATCCCCTTGATCCAGGAGGCCAATTTCACCGTCCAGGTCGCCGCCTTCAAGGAATACCAGGATGCGGAAAGTCTGAGTAACCTACTTCAAGACTACGGCTATCCTTCCTATGTAATTGAGACCAAGATCCCGGATGCCCAACACTACTATCGGGTTCGTGTGGGACAGTTTTCAACGGCCGATGAGGCTTTGGACAGGGGACTCTTTCTGAGCGCTCAGTTTTCAGATGTGATCCCAGCCCCCTGGATCGTCCCGTTCGAGTAAGAGTCTTTCACCACAAACACACCGTGAAGGAAACTCCTGTGCTTTTTCTTCCGTGGAACGTGGAACCTGGAACGTGAAACGCGGCCGAGCGTGGCGAGGCTGCTCTTACACCACAGAGACACGGAGACACAGAGAAAACAATTCCTTCCTTTGTCTAAATCTTCCCAATCTCAGCCAACACAATAGGGTCGCTCGGAGTTCCGTCCTTCGATACGGTGGCAGGGCTTGGTGTATAGCGGCCCTCCGGATTCGGCGCGCTGAGGCGCCTCCCACACTCCTTAAACGTGAAACGCGTCACGACAACAGACGGACGAACAGGTCTCCGAACAGGTATCCCACGATCGCCACACCCAGGCCCACCAGGAACATATCCATTCCGCTTCGAATCCCCCCACGCCCGGTAAAAACACTGCGACTGGCACCGACCAAAAAATGACTCAACATGCTCAAAATGAAGCTGTTGACGAGGGCCATCGTACCGGTGAAAAAGACAAAAGGAAGGATCGGTATGAATGCACCTACAGCCGTGGCGGCACCGGTGATCCCCCCTTCCTTGAGAGGCGACATGCCCGAATCGGGATTCAAGCCCAATTCGAGTCGAACTTTTTCCTCCAGCGCCCGGGGCTTGTCCTTCATGATCGCCTCAGCCCGCTCCCTCGCCGACCGTTCATCCAATCCGTGGCTCTGGTAGATGATCGACAGTTCCTCAGTTTCCAGATCGGGCATCAATTCCAGCTCTTCTTTTTCCATGCCGATCTCGTGATCATAGACCTCTTGCTCGCTCTTGGACGCCAGATAGCCACTGGAGCCCATCGAAAGTGAGTCGGCAATCATTCCCGCCAACCCTGAAACGAGCAGAACATGATGGTCCACCTGGGCACCGACCACTGCCATGACCAGGCCGAGATTGGCCGTTAACCCATCATTAAAACCATAGACCAGGCTGCGAAGATAACCGCCGCTGCCGACCCGGTGCCAGGGTTCGCCGTCACGGCCGCCCAGTCTCAGAAGTTGCTGGGCGTGCTCACTACTCTCACGGGCCATCTGCCCCACCACTTCTCGTGCGGCGCCCTTGGCATGAATACTCTCCCGAAGGTACTCCTGAGTCTCGTTGGCTTCCGATCGGATGATCAGAGGGAGCACTGTCTCGATTCCGAACCACCGCGCGACGAGAGCCAACAATCGGACCCGCAAAGCCGGGTGAAAGACCGGAGGGACCACCCCTTGTTTCCCCAGTAAATCAGCGAACACGTCCTGATGTCTGAGTTCGATAGCCGCCATATCGGTAAAAAAGACTCGGCGTTGAGAGTCCTGTTCCACCGTCCTCAGCTCCTGATAAAGAAAGTGGAAGTCGCCTTCATCCTGCCAGTGCTCGAGAAGTCGCTTCGTTTCCATATCATCAGCCTACTCTTCAAGCGACCATGACGTCAATCTAAATCATAGAAAACAAAGGGCTTAAATGAAACCGGTTTTCATTTTCATAGTCAGGAAACCCTTACCACCAAGGCACAGAGAAGGAAACTCCTGTGCATTTCTTCCGTGGAACGTGGAACCTGAAACGTGAAACGCGGCCGAGCGTGGCGAGGCTGCTCTTACACCACAGAGACACAGATAAGAAAATTCTTTTCTTCTTTTCCCATCCGATCTCAGCAAACACAGCCGAGCGCCTCTTCTGTTCCTATTGCTCTATTGTTCGCTGGTTCATCAAGAAAGCGCACGCCGTGCTCCCCTACACTTCTTTCCTTCTACAAGATATGCTGTTAAAAAATTTCCTTGAAAAGGAGGCCTTCATGGGTACGATTCATAAAACCTTAGCCCTGCTCTGTTTCATTCTTTTGGCATCGCCGGCCTGGGGACAGTCGTCTTCGGTGATCGTGATCGAAGGGGGGACGCTGATTGACGGCACCGGCAGTCCACCACGGGTGAGGGTCG
>JAZFRU010000213.1:0-3803 GCA_036445815.1 Acidobacteriota bacterium
GCGCGTTTCACGTTTAAGGTTTAACGTTTCACGAAAGAAGAGAAGAGCCCCTCATGGAGCGGCCGCCTCATCTGGGTGTTGCATCCGGTAGCCCCCCATCCACGGGCAAGGTGGCTCCCGTCGTCGGGGTCTGGCGAGTGCAGAAGAACAGGGCCGCATTGGCGACATGGGTAGCTGTTATTTTCGTCTGCAATAGATTGCGTTTACGATAGTATTCCTCAAGTTCTATCTCATTTAATCCCCGGGCCCGCATCCGGTCCGGGCCGACCTCCGCCCAGAGACCCGACTTGCGTGCTCCCTCCGAGAAGACGGCATCCGGGGAGACCATATTCACGCGCACGTCGATCTCGGCCAGTTCCAGGCTGGCTATGCGAGCCAGCTGGTGGGCAGCCGCCTTGGTGGCGCTGTAGGCCCCGAATTGAGCTCCCGGTGCAAAAACATTCTTGCTGGAAATCAACACCACGTCCCCACCCGTGCCCTGGAGTTTCATATGGCGTGCCGCCTCGGCCAGCAGCAGCAGCGTTCCCTCCACGTTGACCCGTTCAATCCTGCGGAACTCGTCCAGATCCATTTCACTTAGTGAAGCCACCAGGGCCATGCCGGCATTGATCAGGACCAGGTCCACCCCTCCCCACATCGAGATAATGCGGGAGAAAGCCGCCGATATGGAAACGGGATCGGTCACATCGAGCGGGACTCCCAGGACCCGTTCTCCGAATTCGGACCGCAATTCCTCGGCCAGGCCGTCCAGTCGGTCTCCCGGAAGATCGGTGACCGCCACGTGACAGCCCTGATCCAGGAAGACCCGGCTGAGACCGGAACCGATGGCACCCGCGGCACCGGTCACAACGGCCACCTGTCGACTCAAGGGGAGTTCTTCACGGGTCAGCTTGGCATGCTGAAGGGTGTGGTACTCCATGTCGAACAGTTCACTCTCACTCAGGCCCTGGTACTCTCCCATGGCGCCGATCTGGGCCTTCACCTCCAGCGTCTGCTCGGTAATATCGCGGCAAATTTGGGCGGCAAAAACATCCTGCCCCGAGCAGATCACTCCCAGGCCCGGCATCAGAATGACGCGGGGAGCGGAGTTCAATCGGGTCAAACCGGTTTTCATCTTCCCGGCGTTGCGGTCCAGATAGGCCTTATAAAAGACCCGATACATCTGGATGGCCGCCTTCATCTGATCTTTCAACTGGGAAGGATCGTCATAGGCCGGCGACTTCATCCATAGCGGAAAGGGCTTGGTCCGGATGAGATGATCCGAGGTCAGGGGAGGCGTATCGGCCCACTCGCTTCCCTGCTCAGAATCCACGAAATTCAGGGTCTCCGGGTTGATCAACGGGGACAAAATGACTCGCTGATGGGGCCGATCGGCGTCGTCACCGGGCTCCGCCAACAGGCCCCGCAGCACCGGTGCCACTTCCACCCACCGGGCTTCTGCCACGCTCAGATCCGTGGGAACGCTCACCGTCATCGACTGGGTGGCCCGGCTGGTCAGAAACGATTCCGCCCGGCTCACCAGGTCTATGGTGGCCTGGTAAGACTCCTGTGCCGTCTCGCCCCACGTCACCAATCCGTGTTGCATCCAGATCATCGCCGTTGTTTCGGGATGTGATTCCACGGCCTCCGCCACCGCCCTGGCCAGCTGAAATCCGGGCCTCACGTACCCCAGAACGATCACATTCTCACCCAGGGCCTCGGAGACGAGCTCTTCCCCACCGGCCTGATTGGTGAGGGCCAGAATGGCATCGGCATGGGTGTGATCGATGAACTTTCCAGGAATAAAGGCATGAACCAGCGTCTCGATCGAAGGAGTGGGAGAGGGGGCGTCCAGTTGATGGGTCCGAAGCTCCCGGACCATGTTCTCGTCGGAAAGGTCTTCCAGGACCCTCAGTTTTCGGAGATATTCCAGATCCAGCGCCGGATGACCGTCCGGCTCGATTCGGGCCAGATCAAATCCGGAAGCCTTGATGAAAAGAGCCGGCAGATCCTCTCCCAGGAGATTGGTGTGAAGCCCCTTGACCGAGGTGTTTCCACCGCCGTGCAGAACGAGGCGCTTCTCGGCTCCCAGCAAACGGGAAGAATAGGTTCGAATGGCCAGATCTGCGCCCCATTGGGGCTCCCACCGGGCCGTCATCTCGGAGGCTTCGGTCTCTGACCACCTGTTTTTCATATCCTCTGCTGGGCTCGCTTGCCGTTCAAGAACTGGCCACCTGCGGTGCCCCTATCGCTTCCAGCATGAATTGGGCATTCCCGACCGGATCCTTGCCGTCGAAAACGGCACTCCCGGTCACCACCACATCGACCTCTGCCGCGGCCACTTCAGCAATGTTCTTCCGGGTAATGCCGCCGTCCACACAAACCAGAATCTCTTTCCCCCGCTCGGAAATCATGTTCTTCACTTCCCTGATCCGGGAAAAGGTGGATGCAATGAAGCTTTGCCCTCCCCAGCCGGGATTGATCCCCAGCAGCATGATCAGTTCCACCTCATCCAGCAGGGGCTTCAGGAAGGCCAGTGGAGTGCCGGGATTCAACGCCACTCCCCGGATCAACCCCCGGGAAAGGTCATTGACATTCTCCATCCCCCCCATCTTCTGGAGGACACGGTGAATGTGGGTGGAGGATTCCGCATGAACAGTGATGATGTCCGCCCCGGCGGCCACATAGGCATCCACTTTCTCCAACGGTTCCTCGATCATGAGATGGACGTCTTTGAGCAGAGAGGTTTTGAAGGCCTTGATAAAGGGTGGCCCCACCGTCATCATGGGGGTAAAGCAGCCATCCATCACGTCAAAGTGAGCCACTTCCACAGGGATCTGCTCCAGCAGAGACAACTCGGCCCCCAGCTTCATCATGTCGGCAGCATTGATGCCGACACTGATCGTCGGTGCCATTTTCGACAGCTGTGACAAAAGAGGGCTAGCCATTCACGTCCACCTACTTTTGTTCGCTCTTCAAGTCCTGATACAGCTCGTAGGCCTGCTGGGGCTTCATTCTCTCGTGCACGACCTGGCCGATGGCCTGGATCATGGCCGATGAAGCATCGGACTGAAAGATGTTTCGGCCCATATCCACGCCGCAGGCTCCCTGATCCACGGCGTTGTAGGCCATTGTCATGGCGTCCAGCTCCGGCAGCTTCTTGCCTCCCGCCATCACGATGGGCACCGGACACGAGGCGGTGACCGTCTCGAAGCCCTCGGGCACGTAGTAGGTCTTGAGAATGTGGGCACCCAGTTCCGCACAGATCCGGCAGGCCAGACGCAGATACTTGGCATCTCGATTCATGTCCTTTCCCACCGCCGTCACGGCCAGAATGGGCATGCCGTACTTGTTTCCCAGGTCCACCAGCCGGGTCAGGTTGTGAATCGACTGACTTTCAAACTCGCCCCCAATGAAGACCTGCACCGCCATGGCGGAAACATTCATGCGCAGGGCATCCTCGATATCGACGGCAATCTGCTCATTGGAGAGTTCCTTCAAGATACTGGGCCCACCGCTGGCACGGATGACGACTCCGCCCCCAAAACTGGAGGGAATGGTCGAACGCAGCATTCCCCGCGTCAACATGAGCGCCGTACAGTCACCGAGAAGAGGCACGATGTTGAGATCCACTCTTTCCAGCCCGGTGGTCGGCCCCATGAAATATCCATGATCGATGGCCAGCATGACGGTGCGACCCGACCGGGGATTGAAGACCTGGGAAAGGCGGTTCTGCATTCCCCAGTCCAGTGCATTGGAGCCCTTTAAAAAGAACGGGTTGTTCTGGGCAGGAATTTCCGAGTGGAAATTCTTTGCTTCCTTCA
>JAZFRU010000214.1:0-4094 GCA_036445815.1 Acidobacteriota bacterium
CCGGCCGAGTTTATCAAGGGGCACAAAACCGGTCAATATGGCGATAGCTGTGCCCAGTGTGTCGCCCAAGAAAATCCCAACAACCCCTCCTTGACCCGATTTCCCGGGCTCGATAGACTTCCCTTCAGAAAAAGGAACTTCCTAAACTCAGACGAGGCTACCGATGACCAATGATGCCCACGCTCGACCGTCAGGTGACGCTCCAGAACCGTTGTATGACGTCGACGTCCCGACACCGACACATGCCGAAAGGGCTCGAACCCTGGTCGCGCAGATCAAGACCGGTACCCTCTGCACGTTGGCAACCGATCCTGAGGGCTACCCTTATGGCTCATTCGTGACCGTAGCTTTTGACGACGGCAACCCGGTGTTCCTGGTGAGCACGATGGCCGAGCACACCAAGAACCTGCAAGGGGACCCACGGGCGTCGCTGTTAGTGGCCGAGAGCAGCGCCGAGGACCCGCTCGCGAATGGGCGGGTAACGTTGCTGGGATCCGGCGCTCAGGTCGAAGGCGACAGTAGCAGCGCGCGCGTCGCGTTTCTCGCCGCACACCCAAACGCCGAGTATTACATGGATTTCGGAGACTTCGCGTTCTGGAAACTGGAAGTAGAATCGATCCGCTATATTGGTGGCTATGGGCGGATGTCCTGGGTAGACGCAGTGGACTGGCACACGGCCAAACCGGACCCGCTGGCCGCAGCCGCCTCCGACATCATCGCCCACATGAACGACGATCACGCCGACGCGATGGTCCTGTACTGCAGGGCATTCTCAAAGGCAACCGACGTCACCGCCGCCAGTACGACCGGTATTGACCGCTACGGGTTCGATATGTCGGCCATCACCGCCGAAGGACCGCGACCCGTACGCCTTGCATTTCCTGCACCGGTCGGAACACCGGAGGAGGCGCGAGCTGCCCTGGTCTCGATGCTGAACGAGGCTCGAATCAGCCTCGGGTAGAACCGGCCCAACCCGTATCGCGCATTGCCCATGGCCCACCCTGTAAGCAGATCCATATACTGGGTACCACCCCCCCCGGGACAATTCATCATCCCTACCCGGAACTGTCAACTCAAGTTTACAATGCGCAAGAGCCAGAAACACATTATTTAGGATTAATCAGCGTCATACCCCCTACATATAGACAGAAGGCTCTGGCACGGCGAGTGCAAGTATCGACTGCTAGATGACTGGAATGAGCACCGTTAAAGCTTACCTCTTCAAGCATGCGGAGCAGGTGTTTGCCCTGATCATCCTTCTTAACGCTCCACTGCTCAACTTCCTGATTCCTTACAAGCTGGTCTTCATGAACTCGTATTTCATCCTGATTCTCCTTGGAACCTATTACCTGGGGACCCGCACCGCCTTGATGGGTGGAGTTCTATCCACCCTGTTGATCACAATCTATGTTTACTATTTCCCTGATCGGTTCCAGGGGGATCTGTCGGAGCTTTCCCTCTGGATGCGGTTGTTGGCCTGGAGCGGTTTTCTGATTCTGACAGCAGCCGTGACAGGGAAAGCCATTGACAGGCTGAGGAAGAAGATTCAAATTCTCGAACATACCGAAAAGGAACTTCGAGATTACGCCCACCGGATGGAACTCCTGGTGACGGACCTGACCCGCTCAGAAACAGAAAGCCAGACAGCAGATTCTGAAGGCACCCCCTATATCCGAGATTCCGATCCTCGGGGACCAGCCCTATCGCCTGCAACACTCCCTGACCAGAACATCTAACCAGGACCAGGTCTGTGTCTGGCAGGCACACAGGAAGGCTCACCTTTAACGCACGCCACCAGGGCGATATCGAGGACTGAGGACCCAAGCACTTCCCTGTCCCCACCTTGCCACCGAACACCCCCGAATCGTATGATCTACATCCACATTGCAATAGGGGGGATATTGCTCGGGGAACTGGTCAGCCACTACAAGGTCCAGGAAAAAATCGGTCCGGGCGGTACAAGGAGGGATCCCAGCTATGTCACTCATTCGTTTTGATCTGCGGTTATTCACAGTGGTGCTTGGTCTGGCTGGAGCCCTCGGGCCAGCACACGCACAGGAGCCCCCTTTCGTTCCGGTCACCGACTCCATCCTGCAACATCCGGAACCAGCCGACTGGTTGGGGTGGCGGGGCAATCATGACGCCAGTGGATACAGTCCTCTGGACCAGGTGAATCGCCAGAATGTTCAGAAGTTAGGTCTGGCATGGACTTGGGCAATGGAGGCCGGGACGCAGGAGCAGGAGCCCATCGTCTATCGGGGTGTGATGTACCTTCCTCAAACCGGTAACGTGGTGCAAGCCCTCGATGCAAGGACGGGTGAGCTGATCTGGGAGTATCGTCGAGAGTTGCCGAAAGACGCCAGCAGCGGCGCCACCCGTAATATCGCGATCTATCAGGATAAGATCTTTCTGGGCACCCAGGATGCCTATCTGGTGGCTCTGGAGGCGAGAACCGGAAACATTGTTTGGGAGACCCAGGTGGCCGACTACCGGCAGCAGGTCCGATTCTCGGCCGGGCCGATCGCGGCAGACGGCAAGGTCTTCGCCGGTCTGACCTGCGGCGTGGGGACTTCGATACCCTGTTTCCTTTCCGCCCATGATGCGGCAACCGGGAAACTGCTGTGGCGAAGAGAGTCGGTGGCCGGGCCCGGCGATCCCGACCAACACAATGCGACCTGGGGTGTTGTGCCTTATGAGCAGCGCAAGAAGGGCTCCTTCTGGCTGACCGGAAGCTACGATCCTGACTTGAAATTGCTCTACTGGACGGTATCCAGTGCCTATCCCTATCCCGAGATCCTCAAGGGGACGGGTGATGGTGCGGTGCTCTACACCAACTCGCTCCTGGCCCTTGAGGCCGAGACCGGGGCCATCAAGTGGTTCTTCCAGATGCAGCCTCGTGACAACTTCGACATGGATCACCAGGATAATCCCATCCTGGCGGATGTCGAGATTGACGGGACTCTACGCAGGGTCATCTACACCCTGGGTAAAACTGGCATCCTGTGGGCTCTTGATCGGGAGACGGGGACCCATCTGTGGAACCGCCAGCTCGTGACCTACCAGAACATCTACCAGAACATCGATTCCAAAACGGGTGCCATCACCATGAACGAAAAGATCATTCCCAGGGAAGTCCGAACATCCCAGCTGGTCTGCCCAGGAATGCGAGGTGGAAAGCTGTTCCAGGCCGACGCCTACAACCCTGTGACCAACACTCTCTACAGCCCGGTCAGTAATGAATGCATCATCTTTGAGATCCTGCCGCTGGAGGTCAGCGTCTCAGGACTCAATTACGGTCGAATCGAGCACATGGAAGGATCCGACGGTCAGGTGGGGAGGTTGGCTGCAGTTTCGGCTTCCACCGGCGAAATCCTGTGGACCTATGATCAACGTGCGGCCATCGGCTCGGTGCTGACCACGGCCGGAGAATTGGTGTTTGCCGGCGATTTATATCGGTACTTCAGGGCCTTGGACGCTGAGACCGGCAAGGTGCTTTGGGAAGTCCCGCTCAGCGGTCCTGTGACCGGCTATCCCGTGAGTTACGCCGTGGATGGAAAACAATATGTGGCCATCGGGGTCGGCCAGGGTACGACTGGACAGCGCCATCTGGCCCAGCTGTACCCCGAGTTAAAAACTCCTGCCGGCGGCAACATTCTCATGGTGTTCGCGCTGGGTGACTGAATACCGGGTAAGGCTTGATCCGATGGAGGGTTGAGGCCAGATCCCGGCGCCCAGCAACCAGATTGTAATGCATCAGGCAGTGACCGACGCGCCTCGTGCACTTATTCAGTAACGGCAGGGGCAGTCACCTCCCCCATAGCGCTTCTATCACTTCGCCACCACAGGCTATGAATAATCCGGGCTCGAGGCAGGTTTTCGGTGAGGGCTTTAGAGTAAATTTTCAGTGCGTCATGGCGTAGATGACGTAGTTCACGCCAAATTGATAGGCCACCGCACTCATCCCAACCGGATAGGGGCGATCGCCCGCATGTTCCCAGCCATCGCCCATGTCGATGTTGTAATTGATGATGACCATCAGATTGCCGTGATCGTCGTAGATGCCCCGCAAACTAGGCGGACCTTGCATCTGCGCC
>JAZFRU010000215.1:0-4473 GCA_036445815.1 Acidobacteriota bacterium
CGACCGTGTCTCGAAACAACGGATCTCGTTGAGCCAGTTCACTGATCTCACTCCCCAAACCCGAGAGCCCGGGCCTGACGAATATCGCAGCTCCACGACGGTCACCCACCCGGATCGGACGCATCTCTCCATACCGTCCCTGCCGAGGCGAAACCCAGTACAGTCGAAGCAGCGCCTGCGCCTCTTCAGAAGGCTCGAAAATGAGTTTGCCGTTGGATGCCTTTTCCCAGGCCGCCAGGGCCCACTCGGCCAAGACCTTGTCTCCGGGCCGGTATCCAGAGCCCTCAGAGGAGATAAAGACCGGGATGGGTTGGCTGAAATCCAGCGCCTGGAAAAAAGGAACGGGCCCGCGAGCCTGAACCACGAATGCGACCAAAAGTAGAACCACCGACATAAAAACAGCCGTCAGACTCAAGATCACACTGGGAAACCAGGGCTTCATCCTATTGGCTATCTTAACGCGAAACACCCTTCAAACGTAGATGGGGCGTAAAACGTGAAATGCCAAACAGGTGGGTCGGCACCCCCCCGGCTTTTACCGAAAGAGATTCTTCAGCCCTTCCAGACCTTGTTCCAATAACCCTTCGGTCGCCCCCCGGGTGATCTTCTGTTGAATGTCCGTCTGTGGCGACTGGAAAGGGCCCCACAAACGGAAGTCCAGGGTGTCGAAGCCATCCTCTCTGGGGCTGAAGGCCTTGAGGAGCGGGGCAGGAAGCGGAGCGAGCACCTCCTGAGACAAAGCCAGCATCATGTCGTGATCCAGTTGATCATCTTCCAGGGAAAGAGAGCCTTGCCCCGTCACCTGGACGGTGGAAGAGAGGAGGCGAATCACGGGAGTTTCCAAAATATTGTCAGCCAGCGTGAACTCTACCAGGCACTCGTCGAAGTCAATTTCACGCAGAGGTGGTGCCTGCAACAAAGAGGCCAGGAGCTCCTGGGCTGGCAGCTGAGACACTCGCCCACCAGACACCCACGCCTCCCCTTCCCCGACCATGGTGGGAAGACCTCCACTTCCACTCACCTGAACCCGGACCTGAAGCTCGCCATTGATCTCCGCCTCCACCTTCGCCTCCTGAAGCAAGGCATTCACGTCCGCACCCGTCAACCGGAGATCCATCAGGTATTGGAACTCCGGGGCGGTGTTAAAAACAATGTCGCCGGAAAGCTCTCCGCCGGCAAGTTCTCCACTGACCGACGACAGCTTGATTTCTTCAGGGGAGATCTGCACAGGCGCCCTGACACTCGTCACCAGCAAGGAATCGCCCAACTGCACGGCCCCTGCGCTCACGGTGCCCTCCGCAGTGAGTCTCTCCCCCAGAAGATGGACCGAGCTGTTCAGATCCAGGTCGTGCACCTCGGCGATCACTCTCCCTTCGCTGTCGACCATCGATACCTCAGCATCGATAATGGAAAACTGTGACAAGTGAAAATCGAAGGAACTTGTCTCTTGTGATGTCTCAACCTGTGAGGTTCCGAGTTGGGCAGAAGACTCCTTCCGAGCGTTGAGAAACTGCTCAAAGCTCCATCCGCCATCCTCTCTCTGCCTCACGGTCACCACGGGATGATCCAGAGAAAGATGGTCGATCTGAACTTGCCGCCTCAACAGGGGAAGCAACTGATGACGCAGAATAAGGCGATCGGCCCTGATCAAATCATCGGAACCACCCGAGGCATCCGCAATCCTCACACTTCCCAGGGAGATCCCCTTCCAGATTGAAATATCCATCGCTTCAATCTCAATCTCAGAGCCGATCGCTTCCGTGAGGGTGGACAATACCTGTTCCTTGAACTCAGGGCTGTTGAGAAAACGAGTCATGGCAAAAACGCCTGCCCCCAGTGCCAAAACAACAACCAGGGCACCCATCAAGAATTTCATCATTCCGTTATTCTCCAGTAGGACGGTTTCAGTGTAGCACCCTCAAGGTGCTGTCGGTTGATGTCTCCGAAGGCAACTGAGGTCGAATCATGGGATCCACCGAAACGATGACCTCATCCGGATTCATGCGCTCTGCTTGATACCCGAGGGCAGCCTTGGCTACACTGGGAAAATGCCTGAAAAGACCAGCCGAAGGAGCATGCTGCGTATTTTGGGCTACGGGGTCGGCGGCGCCACTGCGGGTCTTCTGGGAACTTCACAGTACGGTGTCTGGATTGAGCCCAACCTCCTGCAGCTTAAAAGAGTCCAGATCCCTCTGAAGCGGCTCCCTTCCTCTCTGGATGGCTTCAAAATTGTCTATCTGAGCGATTTCCACCTCTATCCCCACACCCAGATTGAGTTTATCCAGGAAGCCGTCGACATGGCCAACGGCCTCAAACCTGACCTGGTGGCCCTGGGGGGAGACTTCGTGACGGCCCGGCGTAACTTGACGCCTGGCGAGGTCCCCGAAATCTCGGAGTTAGCGGCGGTTTTGGCCCGACTTAACGCGAAATACGGAGTCTATGCCGTTCTGGGAAATCACGATCACTGGCGAGGGGACTTCAAGGGTGAAAACACGGTCGGCCGAGGTCTGGAGCAATCCGGGATACCCGTTCTGGTGAACAGCGGAATAACCCTTGACGTAGGCAAGGAGAGAATCTTCCTGGCTGGCGTTGACGATGGGTGGGTACGGCTCAATGATTTGCCCAAGGCCATGGAGAAGCATCCCGCTGGCCTCCCCACCATCGTACTGATGCACGCACCCGATTTTGCCGATGAATTTCACAAGGACGAGAGAATCGACCTCCAGCTGTCTGGCCACAGCCACGGTGGTCAGGTTCGATTACCCGGACTCGGCTCCCCGTTTTGCCCTCCTTATGGCAAAAAATACGATAAGGGCCTTTACCGGGTGGGCAACATGTGGCTCTACACCTCGGTGGGCTTGGGCGTGACCGCCCCTATCCGATTCAACTGCCGCCCTGAAGTCACGGAGATTACACTGACCGTGTGAAGGACGGTCCCGGAGAGTCCTCGCTCCGCTCGGCCGGTTGCCACGTTTCACGAAACCCCCGACAACTGGATGATGGGATGCTTTCTGGATTCGGCGCGGGATCTTGTTCTTCCTCTCGTGAAACGTTAAACGTTAAACTTTAAACCCGCTGGTCCTCGACCAGTGGTCATCCGGTCAGTTCTTCCCCTCTCCAACCTGCGCTAACAGTTCATCGGCCACTTTCTGATACCTGGGCTGGTACTGCCCGGCTTCCTCTACCTGATCAAAGGTCGTTCTGAGGTCCTTCAGATCTTGTTCCGACAGGGCCGTGAGCCCCATGGGAAAAAGAATTTGATCCTCTTTGTGGATGTGATCTCTTAACAGGGCAACGTATTGCAACGATGCCTGGCGCAGGCCGACTCGATCCTCACCCGCGATCGACTCCCGCATCTTTTTCACATGGTCACGCCCGATTTCGTGCTCATGACACATGCATCCAATCGGTCCACCTTCGCGCGGAATTCCCCTGGCTTCCAGAAGAGGAAAGAGGCGTTCTTCCTCCTTGCTGTGATGACACCCATCGGCAAAATTCACGATAAAATCCACTGCTCGTTCATAAAACTCAACAGGGACCTCCTGTTCAGCTGCTGCCGTCAGCGCCGTGAGCACCTTCTCGATGATCCGGTGATCATCCTTGAGTTCCTGGACTGGGTCGACCATATAGACCTCCTTTTACGTCTTCCCCTTTCTCAAGCAAGAACGATTCCAGGCGGCCAAAACCCGGTATAGCGAGGAAACGGGCCAGGTAAAAACACCGAGACGGGGCATTTGCCCACTCAGTCCTCCAGTCCATGACCTCCTGCCTCCAGTTCGACCCTGGCCGCTGTCGGATCGCACCATCTGGCATCGGACTCCCAATTTCTGTATCCTGTGATTTTCAGTCCCGCAGGAAAGCAAGGTTTACCATGAAAAACTCCACAAGCACCGTGAGCGCAGGCTTGACCCTTCTTGTTCTGTTGAGTTCATGTGCCGCTCCTGAGACACCCGCCCCGTCGTTTGACCTGGTCCTGACCAATGCTCGTGTGATTGATGGAACCGGACAAGTCTACGATGGAGCCACCATTGCGATCCGTGATGGGCGAATCGAGAGTATCGTGAGTGGCCCGGGCACCTTTGAGAGCCAAACCCAGATTGACCTCCAGGGCAAGACCGTCTTGCCGGGTCTGATCAACACCCATGTCCATATCGGGACTCTGGGGAGATTCGAAGACCAGGAGACTCTGGACCAGTATCTTTCCAACGATTTACCGGTCGACCTGGAAGAGTATCTGGCTCACGGCATCACCTCCGTCAAATCCACCGGAGATATTCCGGAAGCCTTTATTCCCGTGAGAGAACAGATCCAAAGAGGTGAACTTCGGGGTCCTCGGTTGTTTCTGGCCGGGCCCGTACTCTCCGCCCCCGGCGGACATCCCGGTGCCAGCGTCTATCGAGACAATGCCTGGCTGCGGGAACGCTCCTTCCGAGGGTTGACCACCGAAGAAGAAGCGCGCACAGAGGTTCGCCA
>JAZFRU010000216.1:0-2648 GCA_036445815.1 Acidobacteriota bacterium
GACGACATCACCAGCTACCAGGACCCGGGCTGGTACGAGAACCCGCCGGGAACTCTCACCCGGCAGGCCTCCAGTGAGGAACTGGAGGCGGACGGAATCAAGCTGTGAAACCTCATCCAGGCGAAAACGTCTTGGCTGAGTTGATGGTCTAACCCCGACTGGCCAGCAGTCTTTTCATGGTGATCAAACAGTAGAGCGAGATCGCCAGGGCCAGCAGCGCAGCGCCTGTCAGACCCATTTGAAGTGGACCGCCTGCGAACAGGGGGGCCTGTTCCACCCTCACGGTCGGGTAAGGGTTACTCACCCCCTCGCCTCTGGGCTCGTTCCACCACACGACGCTGCCATCCGTGTATTTCTGCCAAGACTTGAAGGGATACACTCCAGCCTCACTGGGAACGTTCACCCGCATGAAAATCATCTGGAAAGTCAGGGGTAATGCGCCCTCCTCCAGGGCCGTCCAGTGCACTTTCTTGACCCTTTCCTGCTCATCCAGTTCCACATGCAGTTTCCAGTCAGGCACGTCTTGAAAGGTGATGTCGCCGCCGTTTTCTATCCATTGCTCATCGATCTCAAAACCCAGCTCGACCACTGGAAGGTCCTTCTCCACCGGCGCCCGGATATAAAAGGAGGCGTGACGGGTACCTGCCTCGACCGTCTGCGGGAAAAGGGCGACGTGGGCCAGGGCGGTTGCCGGGAAAACAAAACAAATCACCATCACCAGGAAGATCAAGAGCGAAATCTTTCGAGCAACGCAATCCCCGGTTCGTTCACCGCGATCCAATAAACTCGTTTTTGGTCCAACCCAGGTAACCATAGGATTCTCCTTTGATGTTTTGACAGTTAGTTGCCACCCGCCGTTTGATCCCGGTCATAAACGATTTCGCCGGCCAGGCCCGTCATCGTGACCTGGAGGCCGCGAATCTCTTCGATGGGCATGGTGAAGAAGTCCCTCTCCAGTACCGCGAAATCGGCGAACTTCCCAGGTTCCAGAGTTCCGATGGTGTCCTCGGCCATCATGTATTCCGAGGCCCAGGTGGTGGCCATCTTCAGTGCACTGACTCGATCGATCGCCTCTTCCGGGACCAGCGGCAGGCGCTCCTCTGAACCTCTGATCACGGGGATGTTTCGAGTGACCAGATCATAGATGGGGGACCAGAAATCGTTTCCCCAGGCCTCGAAGGTCACTCGTACTCCCTGTTCCAGCCAGGTCTTGGTCGGCATCGTGAATTTCAGGAGCACATCACCGTAATCCTTGATGTTTTCCCGGATGTCTCCCAGCTGGCTGGTGTTGACATTGATGATGATCCCGTACTTCTTAATTCCCGCCATGACGTCAGGAACGTTGCCCAGCAGGATGTTGTGGTCCAGGGTCATTCTGAGATCCCGCATGTACTCGGCCGAGTAATTGCCCTCCACCATGGCTTCTTCCACCATCTGAATGTACAGTCGGGCTCCATGGCTGGAAGTGGCGTGAACCTGAGAGGGGCGCCAGCCGTAGAGGAGGCCCATTTTGACGGATTCATAGGGCTTGCTGCCGGGACCGGCACACCTCTCTCGAGCCTTGATTTCAGGGGAGGCAGGGACATCAGGTCCGAGACACACCTCATTGTAGATGGAATCCCAGACTTCATTGCACATTCCGTTTAACCACAGCATCTCGTCGCCGGATGCATGGGTGGTCCAGGGAGCACCGCTCCCCTTGTAAAACTCGCGGGTGGATTTTTCATTCCAGAGGTTGCCCCTCTGCGATTCGATGTAATAGGCCATCCGATGGGGCATTCGGCCCTCTCGACTCAGGAGATGGTAGGCCGCGATCACTCGAGGGTAGAGAATCCGAGTCGCCATGGTGGTGAGACCCTTTTTCAGGTGATCGAGTCCTCCCAGATGCAGTACTTCTGCCAGGTCCGAAAGGGGTTTATCCTTCCACCAGAATTCATAGGTCAAGGCCCCGCGGTCGGGAACCGCGGCATAGCCGTCCACTGCCGACCCCGGTCCGTTCTCCCAATCCGTACTTTCCGCCCAGTCGGGAAATACTTTCGTGAACTCCTCGATCGCCTTGCTGTTGAAGATTCCTTGCAACTGTGTTTTTACCAGAACCGGGTAGTCTTCAGTGCCCGGGTCGATCTGTCTTCGGTTGAAGTTCCCCAGATAAGCCCAGGTGCAGATGGTGCAGCGGCGATTGTTTTCGTTCTCCAGAAGGGACACCGTGATCCACTGCCCCTTGGGAATATTCTGAACCCGGATGGCGTTGATGATGGTGTCGCGAACCTTCTTGGCGGTGGCCTCCGCCGTCGTCTCTCCCACCACGGTCAGTTTGACGCTGGGGTCGACCAGGCCGTACTGAGGACCATAGCTGCGCACGGCACCCCCGTAGCTGTGGTAATGAGTTTGGATCAATCCGGGGATCACGGTCTTATCCCCCACGTCCACAATGCGGGTGTTGGAACCCGAGAGTACCCTCATTTCCGCATCGGTTCCCAGAGCCATGATCTTGTCCCCCTTGACGGCCATGGCCTGATAGATATGGCCCGGGGTGTTGGGCGTGGCACTGCGATCGTCCATGGAGACGATCTTACCGTTGGTCACCACCAGATCGGCATAGCCCTGCTCGGCCACCAGGGGCGGGAGTTGCTGGGCCAGCAGTGTGC